>NZ_NPFV01000027.1:0-228920 GCF_002259365.1 Rhodococcus sp. 14-2496-1d
TCCCCGAAGTGCCTCCGGGGGACTACTCACTCGCCAGTCTTCCCATCATCGAACGACCGAAGCGTCGCGGCTGACGCGACATCAGCGCGAGCATTTATGGGCGGGTCCAACTGTTCGGAATTCCCGATGAGTTGGCCGTATCCTGGGGCGATGGAATACCTGGCACCCGAAGCGCCGCCGAAGCCGAAGCTCGACGTCCAATTCGGGGACTGGGTCTATCGACACCAGAACGCTGACTTGTTGAAGGAAGTGCGGGAGCGGACCAGGACCTTCTCTGGCCTGTTCAACGACTACACACGCACGCTCATGGTCGAACCGGCGACGACGACGTGCTGCGACATCGACCTGAGGCTGTACGGAGATCGGACGGTCACAGACCTTGGCACACCCGCGCCTATGGTCTTCGCGCGCAGCAGGCTCACATCGCCGCCGTGTGGCCATTGGATCTACTGGCGGCCGCCCATCGAGTGAAGGCTCCCAATTCACACAACGAAGCGAGGAAGATTGACGATGAACAAGCTTCGAGTGGGAGATCTGGTGTGCCGCAGTTGGCCTGGCTGTGTCGACAGCGTGGGTGTCATCACTGAGATCACTCCGATCCACACCATGTTCGTTCAGGAGCCGTTGGTTCCGGGCGCGATCGTGAAGGTGGAGTCGGGTCCGTTCTGGGGTCAGGTTGTGCCGTTCGAGTTGGCGGATCTCAGATCAATTCACGAGGGTCGAACTGTCCGGAGCTTTCGGTGAGTTCGCCGTATGCTGAGCGCATGCTCTTACAGGAATCGCCAACCGGCCGTCGTACCGTGACGTGGTCCTGCGGTCACGTGGGATGCAACTTCATCGTCGTGAAGGACGTGACCGGCGCACAGCCTGGCGACCACTTCGATGCACCTGAGATCGCTGCCCACAACGTCGACGTCCACAGCTTCCGTCGATACGCCGGCACCAGCACTGGTCGAGAGTCGTTCACATTCATGTCCCTGCCGGACCTCGCAGTCGACGAGAGCGAGTAGCGATGGCAGAGGCCGTGTCATTTACTCCGCCTGACGACGAGGGCCAGGCCGGGTGGGTTCTACTTCCGGACGGCCGTCGCGGTTACCGATACGAAGGTTCGGATGACGTGATCATCCACAAGGAACCCGCGGGGGAGTAGCTATGAGCGATTGGCATGATGCCTTGGCGGCATCGGAGCGTGAGCTGGGCGCGCGGTACGCCGCGGGATCCGACTCGCGCGGGCTCATTCAGGACGCCATAGAGCACTACATGCAAGCCTGCCTCTTTCATCTGGACGGAAACACATATCTCGGCGCGGGTGGCAACGACTCGAAGGAGATGGCCCGGTTCATAGGTCGGTGCCTGACCGCCGCGGGGTTCTCGGTAACGCGCTGACCTATCGGCTGCGGCCATCGAAGCTGCTGTCTGTGCACTCGCCGGTCATCGGCGGTGTGTAGACGACCTGGCCGCACTCCCGGCACGCATGAGTCCGGTGGTGGTGGATCTCGCAGGAGCAGACCTGAGACCCGACGAGCACCCGGCAGCCGCGAAGTTCGTGCCCCGCTGGGCAGTGACTAGGCGCGCGCTCGGCCCATCGATCGCCGATCCGGTACAGCTCCACAAACGCCCTCCCGAACGTAGTCGCGGGACACGATTCAGGCTTCCCTTCCCGACCGCGCCCCGCTGACAGTCACGCTAACAGAAATCGAACACGCGTGCGAATGGATACGTGAGGTGGTGGCGCTGATGACTGCTGTCGATTGTGTCTGGTGCCGAGGTGTCGGCCGCATTCCTGCCGGAGAAATGCGTCATGGCAAATCGGTGTCGTCGTGGCCGGATCAGCAGTGTCCCGATTGCGTAGGTCTGGGCGTGCGCGAGCCGTCGCCGCGGCGTCGGTGGCCCACGAACTGATCGGTGAGTATCGCCCGATCGCAACGCTTCTCAACAGGAGGAGGTGTCGCCCTGTGTGGTGGCAGATAGGCGGAGCGGTCGCACTCGCGGCCGTGCTCGCATCGAACGAATTCACGAGAAGGAGCACCATCATGGCAGTAGGAATCGAATCCGCCAAGGCAATCGCCGAGGTTCGCGAGGCAGTGGCCGCCGAGGTCGATCAGGCAGCGACGAAGATCATCGAGGCGACCGGAGCAGACGCGGACACCGCCGCCGAGATCCGCACGTTGCTCGCACCCGTGAAGGGGATCATCCCCGACGAGGCGGTCGAGGATGGTGCCGGCGACACGGGCGGCACTCTCGAGCCCGGTGCGTCCGGTGTGAACGACTCGGGTCAGACCGAGGCGGTGCAGACCGACGAGACCACGCTCTGACCTGAACCGGTCTGCGTGAACGAAGCCCCACCCGGAATCCGTTCCGGGTGGGGCTTTTTCGTGTCCGAAACCAGTACCACTGTGTCCGTTTCGGGCGTACTGTGGCGAGAATTAGAAGCGGCCCCGGCCGGTGCGGGAACACCGATCGAGGCCTTGCCACCCACCAATCGATACATTGGAGCGTGACCGTGCTGAACGGTACCGTGCTGCACTCTGCAGCGCAGCCTATGCCCGTAATCGACCGCGAATTCTACGTCGAGTCTTTCTTGCAGCGCTGGGACGGGAACACCCGCATCAGTTACCGTGCAGACCTGACGATGTTTCTACTGTGGTGTGACACAAAAGGATTCGATGTGTTCGCGATCCGTCGTCAGCACCTCGAAATGTATATGCGGTATCTCGCCGACGAGCGGGGCAACTGCCCATCGACAGTCCATCACCGACTCGGCACGCTGAAGCTGTTCTACGAGCTTGCACTCGACGACGACCTCGTGACGAAAAACCCTGCGCGCCTGTTGAAGATGCCGAAGATCCATCGATCCGTGAACGAGAAGGTGCACCTCGACCGGAACGAATTGCAGGCAGTGTGCCGCACGGCGTACGAATCATCGCCCGTCGACTACGCGCTCGTAGTCATCATGGGCTACACGGGATTACGTGTCTCGGAAGTGTGCGGCCTCGACGTCGGCGACGTCCTGTCGTATTCGCGTGGCCACCGGATCATGACGTTCGTGCAGAAGGGTGGAGCGCAGGCGATCGTGCCGCAACCCCCCGTGGTCATGCGCGCGATCGATGCAGTAGTCGACGGGCGCACGACCGGGCCACTACTGCTGCGGCGAGACGGGACTCGTATGACCCGACGCTCCGCCGATCGTGTGTGCAAACGTGTTGCTCGCGCGACCGGGATCACGATGAACGTCTCACCACATACGTTCCGGCACAGCATGATCGTCAACGCAATCGACGCCGGAGTTCCACTGCGTGAGGTGCAGCTCGCCGCCAGGCACGCGGACATCTCGACGACGATTGGGATCTACGACCGAGGCCGTCGCAACCTCGATACCCACGCATCGCACACGTTGGCGGCATACCTGGGTGCTGTCGCTTAATTTCCCTGCACGCGTTCGTACTCGACGGTGTTGATGCCACTGCACCTGAACGTGTAGAGCGCCGCATTGGTAGACGTGCCATCACGAAATGTGCCGCTGACGACTGCAGACGACCGGTCGTACGAGATGTCGACGACGTCGACCCGTGATTGCGAAGTGAGTCCATATAGTTTCAGGTTCACGCTTCGTTCGCAGGAAGACTTCATGACAGACTCTTGTGCGTCCGCCTTATCGCTTTCACGATTGACGCCCCAGAAAATCACAGCGCCACCGACGAGCACGAGAATGCCTACGAGGATCCACGCCTTGTTCCGTTGCATCACGCTGGTCTGTCTACCAGTTAGGGAGGAACCCGACAACGCCGTTCATTCGGCTGAATGAACGGCGTTGAGTCCGCCAATGCAAGAGGTTCTGTCCGTCTACCCTGCGCGGCGGGCGTTGCGAAACGAGGCACCGAGGTCAGGCACCTCGCTCTCGAATCCCTTGGACCTGGGCAGTATGGGCGTCGGGGCGATGGTCGTGATGGCAGAACTCGTTTCATTGATTAACCGTGGCCGACGTGAAAGTAAGTACGTCAGGTGGGTGACGGCCAGCAGGGACAGCGGCGGCACGGCTGCGACGAGGACGCGGACAGCGATTGGCAGATCGCCGGTGTAGGTCGCGTGCAACGTGTTGCCGGCCAACGAGATCACCGCACCGGTCGCGAGCAGTGACCACGCGTACCAGCGGTGTTCGTGAAGTGCGACGACGGCGACGGTGGCGACGAGCACCAGGCCGTCGACGATCAGCGGCCAGACCCAAGACTGTGAAGTCGGTACCCCGGATCGGTCGGCGAGATCGCGCAGCGCGGTGAAGCTGAGCCAGAATGCGCCGAGCGCGATGAGGATTGTGCCTGCGATCGATGCCGCAGAGGGGAAGCGGGACATGGGTTCTCCTGTGTCAGGCCGCGAACAGTCCGACCCCGGCACCGGCGGCGGCGCGGCGCATGGACTGTTCGGGAACGTATGTGTAGATCTGCGTGGTGGTGACCGATGCGTGGCCGAGCAGTTCCTGCACGGCGCGGATGTCGCGTTCGACGGCGTAGGCGAGGCTGGCGAATCGGTGGCGGAGTGTGTGTGCGGTCCAGCCGTCTCCGAGGGCGCGGGAGACGAGCTTGCCGAGGTAGTGGGCGCTGATGTGTCCGTCGATCTGGCCGGGGAAGACCCAGCCGCTCGGAAGGAGGCGCAGTGTTGCGGCGAGTTGGTCGTCGATGGGGATCAGCCGTTCGGTGCCGCCCTTGCCGATGACGCGGAGCTGCCAGCCGAGTAGGTCGCGCTCGAGCTGCTTGGTGTGCAGCCGTGAGCACTCGCCGCGGCGCATGCCGGTGAACGCCAGGATGAGGATCATCATTCGGACTCGGAGGTCGACGTGTCGCAGGGCGTCGTCGACGACGTCGTTCGGTGCCGGCCGTGGCCGGGCTCTCGGGATCTTGACGGGTGCGAGTGTGAATGCGGGGTCGACGGTGATGTGTCCCATGGCGTGGCCCCAGCGGTAGAACGTTGCGAGCGACGAGCGGTAGCTGCGCCGGGTCTCGGGAGCCCAATCGTGGTCGGCCATCCACTCGACGAGATCGTGTCGAGTCAGATCCCAGGGGGAGTGGTTGCGGTGGTCGTGGGCAAGTCTGCGCAGGTGGTAGGTCCGGGTGTAGCGGGTGTCTTTCGACCGGCCCGCGTGGCGGAGTTCTTGTTCCCAGTCGGCGATTGCGTCGAGCCATTGTGGTTGCACGATGAGCATGTTCATACCGCTCATCGGTACTGCGGACAGCAAACGTACTGGGCGGTTCGGTTGGTTCGTAACCATCTCTATACCTCAACGTTAGGTTCAGTGGTGAAGTCACACCAAAACAATTCTGGGACGCTGGTACCACTCACCAAACCCGTGCCCCCGGTCATGCGGGGATCGATTCGGGCATCTCGAACCGCCTGCGCGCAACGATGCTGGTCACCGCCGCAGTGTCCCTTAATCAGCGGGTCCGGGGTTCGAATCCCTGATGGCGCACAACAGGTGCCCCTGAACAGCATATTTGCTGGTCAGGGGCACTTTTTGTTGTCTGGTTATGTGTAGCCGACCGCAAGCTTCGCGAAAATCGCAACTCCCTGACCTGCGGGTTTTCAAGCGGCGGAGGACGTTTCAGAGACTTGACTCCCAATCGCAAATACCGGGAGTCAGGTCCCGGTTGCTATGCCGCTGACCTGCGAGTTGTGTGCCGGATTCGCACCGCCGGGTAGCTGATGGACGTCTGTGGATGCTCCAGTCATCACTTACTCATCTTTTTGAACCCTCGCAATCGAACGCAAGTGAACCGTGCAAGGCGGCGACTCACCCAGGTGGACCTACAGGCCGTTCGGACTACTCCCACCGATCCCGTCACGCCTGTGTGCGACAGAGTGAACCCGCCCGCGCCCGAACTCTGATTCGCCTGCCACCACGAAGGCAACAGCGCGGCAACTGACGAGGGCGAGCTGACCACGACGCCTCAGGCCGTGGCTTGTGGAGGAACGGCCGGGCGTGTTTACTGGCGCTCGGTGACCCCGCGTCCGTCGGCTTCGTCTGGCGGTCCTCCTAGTTCGCGGGTTTTCATATGTGGTTGCAAGAAGTAGAGGGTCGAGTCCTCGAACAATTCATCTACGACGGTGTCTCGCTGGCCGACGCGAACGCGATGCGTCGCTTACCGCCGGTGCACCGAGATCTGTTCGACGACTTCGTGTTTGCCGCCACGGCCGTAGTGGTGGGGGAAAGCGACTGGAGCAGATTTCCCATCGCTTGCTTGGGCTACATGTCGGCCGTGCACGGCGACCTCACGTTGGTGCCGCCATTGATACCTCCCGACATCGCCGACGTGGTGGCGGACGTGCTCTTACATTTCACACCGTTCAAATCCGGAGATGAGCGCGTTGCGGATGGGTCGCGCATCAACGAAGGACAGTACCGACTTGCGGAGGAATTGTTCACCCGTCTCGGGGGTGATCGTGGGGACGGCGCACGTACTGCCGGGGCGAGAGCACACAGCAGGATGATGTCCGCGCCTATTGCAGATGCGTTCGTTCATCCTGTGATCGGGGCGCACATCTGGAGCGATGTTCTCGCCGCTCCGCGGGCATACCCGGGCAGCAGCCCCGAAGTCGTCGTTCTCGAACTCGTCTGAATGCCCTAGCGCAGAAACTATTCCAACCCGAGTTGGGGCCTTCGTATCCGTAAGCGCAGACAATAGACGATCGCGGCTGTCGCTGTCGTGGGCAATCAGCCACCGTCCCCACCCGACACCCACGTCCGTGTCGGTCTCCGGGTGGGGTGATGAGGGTGTGGGCGGCTACGAGCTGCCGAACAGGTTCCCCATCTCCACGCTGCCGAAGAACCCGCCGCCGGGAGGCGGGGGCGTGACCAGGGTGACCGGTACGCCGTCACCGAGGTTGAATGAAGCGATAGGCGGGATATCGGGGGTCAGAGTAAGACCGGTATCGGAGTCTCTGCAGAGAGCGGCGACAAGGTAGTCACCGTCGGGCAGTGTCGTGGTGTAGGTAGCCGTCCCGCCCACGGCCGGGGCAAAGGATCCGCCCACAACCGGCACGAATTGCTGGTCGACGATCACCGTGGTCGCGGGGTCGTCGGTTACCCAGACTTCGCAGCCGAAGAGGACTCCGTCGGACTTGACGTTGGCGAACTGGACGGTGATGACATTGCCTTCGGCTGTCACCTCGGCGTTGCCTGCGAAAACGACGGCTCCAGCCAGGGCGGGGTTGGCAATCAGGGCAAGGGCGGTCGCGCCGGATACGGCAGCGGCGGCAGCCAGGCGGCGGGCGGCGAAATTCATCAGGGGCTCCTTGCTATGGGCGATCAAGACTGATCGGTTCGATGCTGTCACGGGGATTGGTGTCCAAGCGTGTCTTTGCCATAAACCCAATCCCGCGACGAACCGAATCGAGACGCTCGCCGATGACACCAGAAAGGCGGGAGCATGCAGTCGATTCTCCCTACCGGGTGGCCACGGCGGCAGAAGAATTCGTTCTTCGGATGGCTTTCGAGTACTGCATGAACTGGAGCTTGGTTGCACGGTGACAGCGCGAAAGATGCTGTGGCGCAGTATATGCAGGGCTTACAGGTAACGCTGCATATCAAGTTCGGTCGTATTGTTCCGAGTTCGCGAGGAATGAGGCAGGCTGGGGGTGCGCCCGCGACGTCGGGCGCGGACCCACTGGGCTGACAGACTGACTCGGTGCGTCACAACGACTTGTCGAAGCGATTGTTGAGTGCCACGTGGTCTCCCTCGCTGGGATTCTGTGGGTGCGCCAGTACGGCAACCATATTGAACACCCTTGACGCCCGATGCCGTGACACGTTCACGGTCGTCGGCCTGAAGCGCCTGGATGGCTTCCGATGGCGACGCCGCGCACACTATCGTCGAGACGTATCCGCTTCCGATCCAGCCCTCGTACTGGGCAGGAATGAACATGTAATCCTCGAACAATCGCATACCACACGGTCTCATGTTGACGTTTTCAGACAATCCACATGGAGCTCCGCGTCTGTCCTGATCAAGCGGGGATGTGGACTCTTGCGCACGATGAAGTGAAGTCGAGCGCGGCGAAGACAATCCCGGGTGGGGCTGTCGAATGTCCTTGCCACGCAGACGAGGAGTGCTGACGAGACTGGTCGAACGGGTACCTTGCACATGTCGCAGTCGGCTGCGGCTACCCGCATCGCAGATGCACTCGGGCGCAGTACGGCAACAGTTTCCGGTATGGCGAACCGAATATTTTCTTCGTCCTGCGGCTGCCAGTAGCGTGCCCAGTCCGTCACGGATCCGCACCATCGTCGATTGTCCGACCCATGCTGCATGATCGCCGTGAACCGCAACTGATGGTCAGTCGAAAGGAAGCTCTCCATGGCAGCCGAAACCGCCGTCCTGTCCGGTGTCACCGTCATCGTCTCTCACAAGACCCTGCCGAACCAACGCGACGCCGTCCGAGCTCTCTGGGAAAAGCACATGGCACCGGCCGTACTCGACAACCCCGGACACCTCGCCTACTACTACGGTCTCGACGTCGACGATCCCGATGGCATCACAGCCTTCCAGCACTACCGCACCGCCGAAGACGCGCTCACGTTTCTCCAGCACCCCGCCTACCGGGCGTACGAACGTGAAGTGGCACCGCTGTTGGCCGGCGCACCACAGGTGCGCAGCCTCGTCCCGACGTGGATCAAGTAGGTAAGTAGCGCCATGATCGTGATGGCGATCCGTGCACGCGGCCACCGCACTTGTTGCGGCGGAGCAGCGAATGCGGATTGGTGCGCAGCGCCGCATACTTGCTCGCGAGATGAAACTCCCACGGGTCACCTTCGCTTCGTTCGCCCTTGCCGGGGCGCTCGTCATGTCGGCTGCACCCGTCTCGGCGGCTCCCGTCGCTGCCGATGTCTACGGAGCGCCCGTCGTCGGCCTGGAGGCGTACGCACCCGGGTCCATCGTGCGCCGAGAATCAGTGCCGCAGCTCGACCTCCTGGGAGCACGCACCGAACGCATTCTATATCGATCGGCCGATCCCCGCGATCGTGCGGTGGCGGTGTCGGGGCTTCTGGTGACACCGACTCGGGCTTGGGACGGTGCAGGACCCCGGCCCGTGATCGCCTATGCGCCAGGAAGTTACGGGGTTGCCGATCGTTGCTCGGGGTCGACCGAGCAGGGACTGACAACCACGATGCCGGCACTGCTTCCACTGCTGGCGCAGGGGTACCAGGTGGTCACGACGGACTACCAAGGGCTCGGAACCCCGGGTGAGTACGAGTTCCTGGGCCGGGTCGCCGGCGGCCGTGCACTGCTGGACGCGGCACGGGCCGCAGCACATGAGACCGGCGCGCCCGTCGTGCTCTACGGATACTCGGCGGGCGGCGTCGCATCGGCCGCCGCCGCAGAGCTCGCATCCACCTACGCGCCCGAGTTGTCCGTGGTCGGGGCCTTCGTCGGTGCCGCTCCGACCGATCCGGTGGTCCGCGTCGAAGGCCAGGACGGCTCCGCATGGGCCGCGACGATGCTGTACACGATCGACGGTCTGATCGGCGCACACCCCGACCTCGCCGACCGGATCCGCGCCCTCTTCAACGATCGCGGACGCGCGGCTCTCGATGCGGCACAGGACTTCTGCACCACCGACGCGCTCGCGTACGGACCGCTGCGATCCGAGGATCTGACTGCTGACGGCTCGTCCCTGGGAGAACTGATGACCGGGCCCGTGCTCGGGCCACTGACCAAGGCGAACACCGTCGGGTTCACCGCGCCCGTCGCGCCCGTGATGATCGTGCACGGCGTCCACGACGCGTCCGTCGAGATCGAGCAGAGCCGACTGCTCGCGCAGCGTTGGCGCGCCGCGGGTGCCGTGGACATCACCGTCCGCGAGTTCGATTTCGGAACCGAGCTCGTTCCGGAGTTCGACCACACGGCCACGAACGTCGCTGCCTACCCCGAGGTGATCGGATGGATCGATCGACTTGTCGCGCGGGCGTGATGCGACGCGTAGCAGTTGCAGTGACGTAGATCACCCGTGACCGATGTGCGCTTGCTCGCCTTCGATTCGACTCACTTTCGACAGCTACCAGGTGCAGGGCGTACCGGAAAGCCTGCTGCATCAGATAGCGGACCGACAGAACATGATCACCATTGGAAACGAGGCCACACCATGAGCAACCGCAGAAGTCTCTCCAGCCGACTCTTCGAGGGTCTCGGCCGCATCACTTGGGGCTACGGCAAGCGCAAGCTGGACGAACGGCGCGCACGCAAGCGCGGACAGCGATAGGCCGAATGGTGGGTGTCCGATTTCGGCACCCTCGGTCGGTACGGTGCAGGGATGGACGGATTCGAGGTAGGCGACGGAGTCACACCGCTGACCGGGCCCATGGCAGGTATGTACGGAACCGTGGTCTGGTTCTACGAGGACAAGCAACAGTTGCTCGTTCGCTTCGGCGCTTCCCAGCAGATGTACTACGCGGCAGACGAGCTGAAACGATGGGGTGAGTAGTCGCCGGCTCGACCCAGATCGGAATAATTGAATCTTCACCGATGCTGATGGAGTCGACCAACCCGAATCGAAAGGTCCCACCATGCATCTGGGCGTAGACAGCTTCGTCTCTTCCGTGACCGATCCGACCGACGGCCGGGTGATCGCTCCCGAGGAGCGAATGGGTCACCTGCTGGAAGAGATCGCCCTCGCGGATCAGGTCGGGCTCTACTCGTTCGGCATCGGCGAGCATCACCGCAGCGAGTACTACGATTCGGCTCCGTCGATCATTCTTGCCGCGGCAGCCGCGCGCACCGAGAACATCCGACTCGGTAGCGCAGTCAAGGTGCTCAGCGCAGACGATCCGGTACGGGTGTTCCAGGAGTTCGCCACCCTGGATCTGATCTCCAAGGGCCGGATCGACCTGGTCGTGGGACGTGGATCCTTCACCGAATCCTTCCCGCTGTTCGGCCTCGACCTGGCCGATTACGACTCGCTCTTCGCCGAGAAGCTCGACCTCCTGCTGCAGATCCGCGACAACGTCGAGGTCACCTGGTCCGGTCGGCACCGCCCGGCACTGACCCGTCAGGGCATCTACCCGCGTCCACTACAGGATCCGTTGCCGATCTGGGTCGGCGTCGGTGGAACGCCTGAATCCTTCGCTCGCGCAGGGCTTCTCGGGCTCCCTCTGATGATTGCCATCATCGGCGGAGAACCTCGACAGTTCGCCCCGCTCGTCGATCTGTACCGTCGCGCCGGAGCGCAGGCGGGCCACCCGCCGGAGCAGCTGAAGGTGGGCCTGCACGTGTTCGGCTTCGTCGCCGAGACCACGACGGCCGCAG
Organism: Rhodococcus sp. 14-2496-1d; assembly: GCF_002259365.1. Lineage (NCBI taxonomy): Bacteria > Bacillati > Actinomycetota > Actinomycetes > Mycobacteriales > Nocardiaceae > Rhodococcus > Rhodococcus sp. 14-2496-1d. The sequence goes on from NZ_NPFV01000027.1 coordinate 11,292, forward strand.
CCGACACCATCTACCCCGGCTGGAACGAGATGTTCACCAAGATCTCTCGGGAACGTGGATTCGCTCGGCCCAGCCGGCAGCAGTTCGATGCCACCTCCGGTCCCAACGGTGCGTTCTTCATGGGAGATCCGAAGACGGTGGCGGACAAGATCCTGCGAGTGAGCGATCAACTGGGAGGTGTGGACCGGCTGTCGTTGCAGATGACCAATCCGCGACTGGCGCACAGTGACCTGTTGCGCGGGATCGAACTCCTCGGCACCGAGGTCGCTCCTCTGGTCGCAGGTAGTTAGCGCTGCGCTGGCGGCTCGGTCAGTTCGAGGCCCATTCCATTTCGTCGACGCCTGCGACAGGCGTCAGAAGAGAACGGATCTCGGCCGAGTACATGGTGCGTTTGATCTCGCCCAGGACGTCACCGCGGGTGCCGGCCAACTCGGCTGCGCGCGCGATGGCGTCCTCGCGCACCCGCTCCTGCGTCGAGACCGCGTCGACCAGGCCGAGCGCCATGGCGTCGCCACCGCCGTACCGGCGGCCGGTCGTCAGAGCCTCGTGGAACGCATGTGGAGCCAACCTGGCACGCACCATGTCGACGGTTCCCGGGCTGTACGTCGCACCGATGTTCACGCCGGGGAAGCAGAGAAATCCGCGATCGGATCGCATGATCCGGTAGTCGTGCGCCATCACGAAGAACGCGGCACCACCGTAGGTGTGTCCCTGCATTGCCGCGACGGTTTGCATCGGAAATGTCAGGAAGCGCACCAACATCTCCTGCACCGTCCCGATGAATCGGTTGATCTGGTCGAGGTTCTCGGCACCCCAGGACAGATCGACTCCCGTGGAGAAGAACTTTCCCGTCGCCGTCGTGACCAGCGCAGCAGGACCCGTTCCGGTCTCGATTTCGTCCAAAAGCGCGTTGATCTCGGCAACCCAGTTCGGGCTGATGCGGTTCTCGGTATCGTCCACACCTCGACTGCCGAGGTTCAGCACGAATACGTCGTCGAATCGTTCCAGGTATGGCATATCCCGAACGTACCCATTTTCTGTTGTTCTAGCTCACAACGAGGGAAGCGTCCGTGTTTGCCCGGGGGCGAAGCGGGTAGCTGTACGAGCACTATCGACGGAACGGAGGGCCGGTATGCCGACCAACGACGATCAACCACAGCTCAAGGACCAGGATCTCTACGAGAAATTGCGCGAGGACGGAAACTCGAAGGAGAAAGCCGCCCGCATCTCGAATGCCGCAGCGAATAAGGGGCGAGACCAGGTCGGCAAGAAGGGCGGAGAATCCGGATCCTACGAGGACTGGACGGTCGACGAATTGACCGACCGAGCCAGGGAATTGGGTCTCGAGGGCTACTCGAAGCTGAACAAGGAAGAGCTCATCGACGCGCTACGCAGTCACTGATTCACTGCGGGCGAAGCGACGCGTAGTACTCCTGCAGCGACGGGTAGTAGTCGTCGAAACTCGGCAGCGGGGCGTCGTCCCTGGATGCGACGAGCATATCCAGGTAGTACTCCCAGCCGGGACCGATGTCGCCCAGACCGTCCGTGCTCTCGCAACTGTGCACCAGAACGACGACCGTCGAGCCGTCCCTGTCGTCGAGGCGAACCTCGAGCGGCCACTGCATCACGTCGAGCGTTCGCACGGCCAGCCGGCCGGGCGGCTCGCACGCTTCGATCGCCATGTCCGATGCAGGCTCGCCCTCCTCGAACCGCATCGTGACGCGAACGGTGTTCTCCGAGATGCGCTCCCACGGCCCGAACCACCTTGCCGTTCGCGACGATTCGGTGATGCTGGCCCACACGTCCTCGCGCGGAGCGGCGATGGTCCTGGTCAGCTCGAGAGCGAAGCCGGTGTCGGTGCTGCGCAGCGTGCCCGTGGGCGTCGGTTCCATCGACTGATTATGCGACTGCGGTGTCGCTGCCGTCGAGCACCATCATCATTGCGGTCGCGCGGGCACGGTGTTCGATCGAATCGACCGGGTACCCCACTGCTTCGGAGACCTTCGCAAGTCGGTGCGCCACGCTGCTGTGGTGCAGGTGCGTTCGGTCTGCTGTCGCCCGAAGGCTTCCGGATCCCAGGTACGCGCGAAGCGTGCCGAGCAACTCCCGGCCGTGAGGCGTGGCGCGCAGTTCGTTCGCGCGCACGAGGTCGGGAACGTCGCGGAGTGTCAACGAACTTCCCCTGTCCAGCAGGTTCAGTGCACCGAGCCGATCAGCGATCACGACGGGTCGGTACTCACTTGCCTGCGCCAGGGCGAATCGAGCATTCCCGAGGTGTCGATGGAGATCGTCGGCGCGCAGGGCAAGGGAGACACCCAGATGGCAGCAGCCGACCGGCGGTGCGGGCGGTTCGTCCGTCAGGAGGTAGAGGACGTGGTCGTCGACCGTGATCGGCACCGACCGACCGGCCGTCGGCGAGGCAGGTCCCGGCGGTGAGTCCGCGGCTGCCATGGCCACTCTCACTCGGTCGGTCGGTTCGATGTGCAAGGCGGTCAGCGAGCTCAGCAGTGCGATGTCGTCCACAGGGAACAACACCGAACGGGTGTGTTCGGCAGCGGACGGACTGTGCCGTGGTACCAGAATGACGGCTGCGGTCAGGGCCATTCGATCGACGAGCATGTCGTCGAGAGCGAGCGCGGGACCTGCGCGCTCGATCCACACCGAGCCCATCACGACGTCGTCGACGACAACGTCTTTGGCTGCCGACCGCTCGCCCGCGGCCTGAGTCAGCCAGCGGCCCTTCGGATCGCACCGCGCACGCTGGCGGTGTCCGCCGGACGTCCCGACGACGTCGATTCCGACCACGCAATCGGCGAGAGCAGCGCTGGCGCGGAGCATCGCGGTGGTGTCGGCGCCGTGTCTGATCAGTGCGTCGAAATAGTCGATCACGCGCACCAGGCCCGCGGAGTCGGCATCGAGCTCCGCGAGCCGGTACATCAGTCCTTGCATGAAGCGACGCTACGAGGCGGGTACGCGAAGGCGCAAGCCCCTACGCAGGGCGTCCAACGCTTCCGCATGTCCGCGCTTGCTCACCTCTGCTGTCGCCAATAGCGCGGATCCGTGGAAAGTGCCGGGGAAAGAATGCAATTCGACGCTCACGCCTGCCTGCAGCAACCGCACCGCGTAGTCGATGCCCTCGTCACGAAGCGGATCGAGCTCCATGGTCGAGACGTACGTCGGTGGGAGTCCGGCCAGATCGGTGGCACGAGCGGGAGCGGCGTAGATCGAGACGTTCGGGTCGTCCGGTCCGCTGTACGACTCGCCCAGGTAGTACTGCCACGACAGAATCGCGTTGGGCCGGTGCCACATCGGTGTGTCGACGAATTCCGTCATCGACACGGTGTGCAGTCGGTCGTCGAGTTCGGGAATCTCGAGCAATTGGAACGCCACCGGCACCACGCCCTCGTCTCGAGCCCGCAGCACCGTTCCTGCCGCCAGGCCGCCACCGGCGCTCTGACCGCCCACCGCGATTCTGTCCGGGTCCACGCCCAGTTCGTCCGCATGAGAGTGGATGTACGCCACCGCCGCGTAGCAGTCGTCGAGCGGCCCGGGGAACGGCGTCTCGGGGGCGAGCCGGTACTCGACGTTGGCTACTGCGAAACCGAGTTCACGGACGACGTCCACGCAGTAGGGATCGCTGGACGCGGCTGTCCCGATGGCGAATCCGCCGCCGTGGATCCACACCAGCACGGGCAACGGTCCGTCGACGTGCTCCGGTGTGAAGAATCGAACGACAACGTCCGGTGCACCGTCGAGTCCAGGGACGGCGAGCTCGCGCAGGGAAACTCCGTCCATGGACAGGTCGGCGAGCATGGCGTCGACAAGTGCGGTGAAGGTCGATCGTGCTGCGGGAAGGTCGCCGAAATCGACACTCGGGAGCATCGTGACGGCTGCGGCGAGTTCGGGGTCGAGAGTGGGGAAATTGGTCATGAACCCATAGTCGGCACAATTGTGTCCTGTGTCACTTGTCGTATGGAGGAAGTGCAAGCGGTGCCGTCCGACGGGTGTCGGACGACGAACTCAATCGTCGTACTCGACTCGCACCGACACCGGGTCGGTCTGGAGCGCTCGGAAGCCCGCGCCGATGAGGCGTCCGAGCACCGGATTGTTTGAGAAGGATCGCGCTCGGAGCGCGACGTCGTCGTCGGGAACGAACGTTGCTGTGCCGGTACGCCATCGGCTGCCCACACGAATTCTGATTCTGGGTTCGTCGGTGATGTTGGCTCCCCAACCGGATCGGGTTCCGTGCTGGGAGATCAGCCAGGCTCCGGTCTCGTCGAACACTGCCGACACGGGTACCTGCCTGCGCAGGCCGGACTTGCGGCCGACGGTCTCGATATCGGTGACCAGGGAGGTTCGGACGCCGATCGACGTGAGTCCGTTGACGACCGGATTCGCGATGTGCTTGCCGATCCAGCGCTCGCGGCGAAACTTCGTCGCGGCAGCAGATGTCTCGACCCGAGCGGAGCCCCGGCGATTGCGGAACGCGTCCCAGCCGTTGCGCTGCATCATCGTAGCCGCAGTCTTCCATGCCGGACGGCTCGAATTCGGTTGCCGCCCAGCACCGATGAGCTGTAACTGGTCGGTGTGCCACTGCAGATCGAGAGCGCCGTTGATCTGCTTGTACGCACTGGATTTCGACGGGACGCGCAGAGCCACGCGCGGCGATTCGACCCGGTCGAGAGTGCCGTCGACCAGAGAGTTCGCGACGGCAGGGGTGAGGGCGGTCGGACGGCCGAGGCCCACCATGTCGCACTCACCCGATTGCACTGCCGCATTCATCACCGAGCGGGTACGGAAGCCGCCGGTGACCGCCAGTGGCACGCTTGCGGCCGCGTCTCGCACCGTCCGCGCGTACTCCAGGAAGTACGCCTCGCGATCGCGGGTGCTCGCGGTGCCCATCATCGCCGGTGATTCGTAACTGCCACCGCTGATTTCGATGAGATCTATGGATTCCCGAACGAGATGCTCGACGGTGATGCGTGATTCTTCCTCGCTGAACCCGCCGCGTTGGAAGTCCGCCGAATTCAGCTTGATTCCCACTGCGAAACTCGGCGACACCGCCGCTCTGATTGCGCGGACGACTTCGAGCACGAATCGCATCCGTCCGTCGAGGTCGCCGCCCCAGGCGTCGTCGCGTCGATTGGACAGTGGCGACAGGAACTGCGACACCAGGTAGCCGTGCGCCCCGTGGATCTGGACGCCGTCGAAGCCGGCCGTCTCGGCCACAGCCGCCGCGGTGGCGAATCGACCGATGATGTCGTGGATCTCGTTCTCGCTCAACGCCCGAGGTGCCGGAATCCCCGGAATGTTGGGTGCGATGGCAGATGGCGCAACGGGCTTGGTGCGGGTGACGAGCGGATTGGCCTGTCGACCGGGGTGATTGAGCTGCATCCAGATGGGTGCACCGCCGTCGGACGTCGCTTTCGCCCAGCGGGCCAGCGCATCGCGGTCGCGGTCGTCTTCGATGACGACATTGCCCGGTTCGCCGAGATGGGACCGGTCGACCATCACGTTGCCGGTCACCACCAGGCCGTAGCCGCCGGCACCCCACCGGCGGTACAGCGTTTCGAGGCGCGAGTCCGGGCCGTGCTCGGCGGTGGACAGTCCTTCGCTGAGAGCTGCCTTCATCACGCGATTCGGCAGGATCTGCCCGCAGGCGAGGGTGAGCGGGCTGCTCAGGTCGATCACGTCGGTGTCAGGGGACATGGCGTTGCTCCGGTTCCTGGACTGCGGCTCCAGCTATGATGGACAACATAGCTACAGAGGGACTGTAGATGTAACGAGTCGTCACGTCAATCATTGTGGCGTCCTCGGGAGGGGTTGGGATGGCGAATCGAAGCAGTGCTCGGGACGACATGTTGCGCAGCGCCGCACACCTGTTTCGTCGACGCGGTGTGGAGGCGACCTCGCTGGCGGACGTCATCGATCACGCGGGCGCACCGCGCGGCTCGATCTATCACCACTTTCCGGGCGGCAAACCTCAGTTGGTGGAAGAGGCGACCCGTACTGCGGGCGCCGCGATGAGCGCCATGATCTCGGCCGGCCTGGCTTCGGCCGGTCCGTCTGCGACCGCGCGGGCGATTCTGGACGGATTCCGCGGCGAACTGCTGGCCACGGATTTCGTGGCGGGCTGTCCTGTCGCGCCTGCTGCGCTCGAGGGGTTGCATGCGCCGCAGGCGGTGGCCGCGGCAGGTGAGTCCTTCTCGTCCTGGGAGGACGTGATCGCGGCGTCGCTGTGGCAGCGCGGATTGACTCGCGAGCGATCGTACTCGTTGGCGACATTCGCGATCGCCGCCATCGAAGGTGCGCTGATCATGGCCAAGGCGCAGCGCTCCACGGCGGCGTTGGATCGGACCGAGGGGGAGCTGTCGGCCCTGCTGGAGGCGGTACTGGAGGCGTCGGCCGGCCGCTGACGTCGGTCAGGATGGGCGGCCGGTATTGCTATAACTGACAGTTACAGCTAACTTTCCTTCAATAACTATGCCGATCGTCATAGTGGAAGGAAATCAGATGTCGTCTCTTACCACCTCCCGTCATCTGGCGGATGTGCCGCAATTTCGACGGCGATACCTCGCGCTGATCGTCATCTGCGCGGCCGAGCTGCTCGTCGTGCTGGACAACACCGTCGTCAATGTCGCCCTGCCCTCGATGGGGCTGCAGCTGCGTGCCGACATCAGTGGGTTGCAGTGGGTGGTCGACGCCTACACGCTCACGTTCGCGGGATTGCTGCTTGCGTTCGGGCATCTCGGTGATCGCTACGGTCGGAAGAAGATCATGGTGGTCGGGCTGGCCGGTATCGCGGTGATGTCGGTGGGCGGTGCCGTGGCCGCCGATCTCGGGCAGGTGGTCGCGGCCCGAGCAGCTATGGGTGTGTGTGCGGCCGCGGTGTTTCCGGCGACCCTTGCCCTTATCATCAACATCTTCACCGACGCCAAGGAGCGAGCGCTGGCCATCGCGGCCTGGACTGCCATGGCCGGGTTTGCCATCGCCATCGGCCCGACGGCGGGCGGATTCCTGCTAGAGCATTTCTCGTGGCACTCGGTGTTCTGGATCAATGTCCCTGTGGCACTGCTCGTTCTGGTGGCTGCGCTGGCTTGCGTGCCGGAGTCGAAAGCAGAGCACGTCGGTAAGTACGATCCTCTGGGCATCGCGCTGTCGTTGGCGGGCATCACGGTGTTGGTCTGGGCGATCATCGAAGCGCCACACAACGGTTGGTTGTCTGCTACGAGCATCGGAGCCTACCTGGCAGGATCGGCTGCCATCGTCGCATTCGTCTGGTGGGAGCTGCGAACACCGTCTCCGGTGCTGGATCTGAACCTGTTTCGGAACCGGCGATTCTCACTGCCCGCCTTGGCAATTGCCGTGGCGTACTTCAGTATGTTCGGCTTCCTGTTCATGATCACCCAGTATTTCCAGGGTGTGATGGAGTTGACCCCACTGCAGTTCGGTGTCCACTCGCTGCCCTTCGCGATATCCATCGCAATCGGTGCGCCGCTGGCGACGATCATCGCCCAACGCATCGGAACCACGGCCGTGATCGTCTTCGGTTTGGTGGTGATGAGCATCGGCATGTTCATCGCAGGGCAGGTGAAGGTCGAAACGCCCTATCTGGGGCCGGTTCTCGTCTCGATGGTTCTGATGGGCCTCGGCTTGGCGATCGTGCAGGGCCCTGCCACCGAGTCGATCATGTCCTCGGTGACGCTCGACGAGGCAGGTGCAGGATCCGCGGTGAACGACACCACCCGCGAGATCGGCGGAACTCTCGGAGTTGCCGTGCTCGGGTCGATCGTCGCATCGGTCTACACCGCACAGGTGAGTCCGAAGATCGATGCGATTCCCGACGCGATCATGGAGCCGTATCAGAAGGCGTTCGCTCGCGAGACCGTCGTGAGCGTCATCGAGATCGTGAAGGCATCCACGAACCCGATCTTTGCGACGCAGAAGGCCGACCTGATCCACGCGATGAAGGCGGCCTCGTTGGAGGGCTTCCAGCTCGCGTCGTTTGTCACCGTCGCGGCTGCGATGACGTGCGCGATCGCTGTTGCGCTGTTCCTGCCGTGGCGACGCCCCGAGGGGAGCGGTGTGCTTCTGGCGTGGCGTGCATCCAAGGACGCCGACGGGGTCAGTTGAACGGCGTTCCGCCGGTGACGGCGATGGTCTCGCCGGTGATGTAGCTCGACTCGTTCGATGCCAGGAACACATAGGACGGAGCCAACTCCGCGGGCTGGCCCGGGCGTCCGAGCGGTACGGTCTCACCGAACTTCTCGTACTTCTCGGCCGGCATCGTCGCGGGAATGAGCGGCGTCCAGATCGGTCCGGGTGCAACAGCATTGACACGGATGCCACGCTCTGCAAGATCGCCGGCGAGGCCTTTGGTGAAGGCCACGATTCCTGCCTTGGTCGTCGCGTAGTCCAGCAGTTCCGGAGAGGGATTCGATGCCTGAATCGAGGTCGTGTTGATGATCGTCGATCCTGCGTCCATGATTTCGGCAGCGCGTTTGGAGATCCAGAACAAGGCGTACAGGTTGGTCTTGAGTACCCGATCGAACTGCTCGGTGGTGATATCGGCGATGCCGCCCAACTGAGCCATCTGGAAAGCGGCGTTGTTGACGACGATGTCGAGCCCGCCGAGGACCTCGGAGGCGGTGTCGACCAGCTGCACGCACTGGGACTCGTCGGTGAGATCACAGGCGATGGCTCTACCGGCGCGCCCCGCTCCTTCGATGAGGTCGACAGTGGTCTGCGCGTCCGGACCTTCGGATTCGAGGTGTGCGATGACCACGTCGGCACCCTCGCGTGCGAATGCCAGTGCAACAGCACGGCCGATGCCCGAGTCGCCGCCGGTGATCAGTGCTTTGCGGCCGTGCAGTCGATCCGATCCACGGTAGGAGTTCTCGCCGTGATCGGGAGTGGAGACCATGTCGCGGGTCAGTCCCGGGTGCTCGAGGCGAGCTTGCTCGGCCCGGTCGGGCATCGAAAATGCGGTGGTCGGGTCGGACTTGCTGAACTGGTCGGACATTGTCGATCCTTGCCTCGGTGTGCGTGAAATGCTCCACGCGGCAAGTCGAACGAGCCGCTTCGGTTCAGTGGAGACGACTCACGGCCGCAGCCGTTTGTGAGTCCATGTCAGCCCAGGGTCACCGAAACGACGAACTGGTAAACCTCGACAGGTCAGGCTGCGCGAGGATCGTCGACGATCGTCGCCAAACCCAGCGCGTCGAGGACCATGCGTGCGGGCCGCGTCGGAGCGAAGATCTCGAGGCGGTCTGCCGCGCGAGCGGCAGCGTCGATGATCACGCTCGCTGCGCCCGAGTACATGAACGACACCGCCGACAAGTCCAGCAGCACAACCGATTCGCCGCGCAGCGCCTCGTCGAGTTCCCCAGCCAAGCTGGAGCGCGATGTCAAATCGAGTTCGCCGCCGGCACGAACCACCGTCAGGCGAGGCGAGTAGGACTCGATACCGATCGAGAAGCGAGCATCGGCGGTCTCGGCGGTTGCGAAGCGGGAATCGAAGTGGTCGGTGACAGTCACGGTGCGAACCTCTCAGTTCGGATGGCCTAACGACCGACATGCGCTGGGTGGAACCCGAGGGCTACAGGTTCCGTTGCATGCCGTGCAGTAATCCTGACAGCGCAACGTCACCGAATCGAAGACTGATCATCACGGATCGATAGCTAGTCGGTAACGAAGAGGTAACGGCAGATGTGACGGCGCTGAGCATCGTTCAGGGCAGTGTGTGGCCTGCCGTCCGGAACAGGCGGTACCACTCCTGCCTGGTCAGGCGTAGATCGGAACCTCCGGCGGCCTCGACGACTCGATCGGGGTTCGTGGTGCCGAGCACGACCTGGATGTCGGCCGGGTGCCGGGTGATCCAGGCCGTTGCCACTGCCGACGGGGTGGAGCCGTGTACGTCGGCGATCTCGTCGAGCGCCACGTTGAGTTCGGGGTAGTTCTCGCGGTCACCCACGAACACACCGGAGGACGTCCCGCTCTGGAACGGTGACCATGCCTGCAGGGTGATGCCGCGCGTTCTCGCGTAGTCCAGCAGACCGTTGTCGCGGTCGATCGACTGATCCTCGGTGCCCATGTTGGCGGTCAGCCCCGACGCGATCAACGGCGAGTGCACGATGCTCAGCTGTACTTGATCGAAGAGAATCGGTTGTTTCACAGCGGTTTTCAGCAACTCGATCTGGCCGGGTGTGTGATTGGAGACGCCGAAGCCCAGGACCTTGCCCGACTCGTGCAGGTGATCGAACGCTGCTGCGACCTCCTCCGGCTCGACGAGGGCGTCCGGTCGGTGCAGCAGAAGTGTGTCCAGGTGATCGACACCGAGGGCCGCGAGTGACGCCTCGACCGTGGTGACGATGTGTTCTTCGGAGAAGTCGAACCAGCCGTCGCGGATACCGACCTTGCTCTGAATGCTGATGGCCTCACGCTGCGACGGGGTCAGTGTCACCGCGTCGCCGAATCGCTTCTCGCATGTGTGCGGGGCACCGCCGTAGATATCCGCGTGATCGAACACCGTCACGCCCACATCGAGGGCAGTGTCCACCAACCTCCTGATCCGGTCGTCGTCCACGTCGGTGATGCGCATGAACCCCAGCACGATGCTCGAGACTTCTGTTCCGGTGTGGGGGAGGGGGAATGTACGCACCGTGAAATCTCCTGCTCGTCGACGAAGCGGTCCATGGAGTCTGTCAAAGTCCGCCGCGCGGTCGACACGGAAGGGCTTGTGCAAGGTATTGACAAGTTTGTGCAACATCTGCAATCGTTGTGCTCAGCATCACAACGAACCCCCGAGGTGAACCATGGCACCAACGCTCACGCAGGTGGCACAGCAAGCAGGCGTATCCCTGTCGACGGCATCGCGCGCGTTCAGCAATCCCGACCGTATCGGTGCCGACACACTCGCCCGGATCATCGCGGTCGCCGACGACATCGGCTACGTCGCCGCCTCGGGTCGATCGTCGGACACTCGCATTGCGGCGACCACCGTCGCGGTCGTGGTACCCGACATCGGCCACACCGTCTTCGCAAGCTTCGTCAAGTCTGCCCAGGCCCAGGGCTGGCATCGCAGGCAGACCATCGTCCTGACCGACACCGACGGAAGCGCCGACCGTGAGCGTGAGGTGATCGGGGAGTTGCAGGGGCGAGTCGACGCATTGATCGTCTGTGCGCCGCGCCTGCCCGCAGAGGACATCGTTCAGTTGGCGGGCGACACCCCGCTCGTGCTCGTCAACCGGTCCTCGGACGAATGTGATTGCGTCGTCGCCGATTCGGAGGACGGAATTCGGCAAGCCGTGGACTACCTGGCAGCTCTGGGGCACTCGCACCTCGCGTACGTCCAGGGATCGCCACAATCCTGGTCCAACGCGCGACGTGTCGACGCCGTCGAACAGTTCTGTGCCGCACGAGGAATCGTGCTGGACGTGCTGGGCTGGCAGCAGGAAACCCTTGCGGGTGGTCACGCCGCCGCCGCCAGCGTCGTCGCGACGGGGGCCACCGCGGTCATGACCCACAACGATCCCATGGCCATCGGAGTCATGAACGGAGTCCGGTCGATGGGCCTGGCGGTTCCCGAGGATCTCAGCGTCGTCGGCATCGACGACTCACCTCTTGCCGAACTGGCGCATCCTGCTCTGACGAGCATCAGCGTGCCGATGGGTCGCGCCGGTCTCGTCAGCTCCGACCTGGTCTTCCAACGCGCAGCCGAGCCCGATTCGCCCGCGCGCACCATCCATCTCCCCACCCAACTCGTGGTCCGTGCCTCGTCCGGCCCCGTCCACACACGCACTCTCGTTCCGGGAAAGGACGAATCGAAGTGAAGGTCGTCATCGCAGATTCGAACCTGCTGCCCCATCGCGCCCGATTCGAGGATCGGATTTCCTCCGACGTCGCCCTGTCGTGGCACGAGAACTTCGACGTCGATGCGATTGCCGCCGACGTCGCCGACGCGACCGTGTACGTCGGCGGAAAGTTCCCGGCCGCGCTGGCCGAAGCATCGCCCAAGCTGCGGTTGGTGCACGTCGCCGGAGCCGGCACCGACGGCGTGGCCTTCGATGCTCTGAGCCCGCAGACACTGGTGGCCAACACCTTTCACCACGAGCGGTCGATCGCGGAGTACGTTGCCGCCACCGCGGTTGTGCTACGCCGCCGATTCCTCGAACAGGACCGGCAACTGCGGGAAGACCGATGGGCGTCGCCGGTCTACGACCGGACGCTTCGGCAGTCCAGCTCACTGGGTTCGGCGACCGTCGGATTCGTGGGCTTCGGCCACATCGGCGCGCAGTCCTGGGCACTGCTGCGCGCATTCGGCTGCACCGGTATCGCGGTCACGGGCAGCGGTTCGGTCGACGCCGCTGAGAACGGATTGACCTGGGCTGCCTCGACGGACCGCCTCTCCGACCTGATGACCGAGGCCGACGTCGTGGTGGTATCCGCACCACTGAACGAGCGCACCACCGGAATGATCGGCTCCACGGAACTTGCGGCCCTGGGAGCCGAGGGGGTCCTGATCAACGTCGGACGCGGACCACTCGTCCAACAGGATGCGCTGTTCGAGGCGTTGTCGACCGGTTCGCTCGGGGGAGCCGCCATCGACGTCTGGTACGACTACCCGTCGGCGGACGGTGTCGGTGCACCATCGCCGCATCCGTTCCACACGTTGCCGAACATCCTGATGACACCCCACTCGTCCGGCATCACCGGCGAAACCTTCGAAGGCCGAGTCGACGACATCACCGCCAACATCGGTCGACTCGCAGCGCACGAACCACTGATCAATATCGTTGCCGGCAAGAACTTCATGGCAGAGGCAGTGATCTCGTGACCGACAGGATCATCGCTGCCGACGTGATCGTCTGCAGCCCCACCCGCAACTTCGTCACCCTCAAGGTGACCACCGCGGACGGCGTCGTGGGCTACGGCGACGCAACGTTGAACGGCCGGGAACTCGCGGTGGCGTCGTACCTACGCGATCACGTCGCGCCTTTGCTGATCGGCCGAGATCCGGCGCGCATCGAGGATACCTGGCAGTACCTCTACCGCGGTGTCTACTGGCGACGCGGACCGGTGACGATGGCCGCGATCGGGGCAGTCGACCTCGCACTGTGGGACATCAAGGGAAAATCGCTGGGGCAGCCGGTCTTCCAACTTCTGGGCGGAGCCGTCCGGGATCGCATCCTCTCGTACACCCATGCCACCGGATGGGACACCGCGGAACTGATCGACTCGGTCGACCGGCGTCGGGCACAGGGCTTTCGCGCCGTGCGTGCCCAGTCGGGAGTTCCCGGTCTCGACTCGGTGTACGGCGTGCACCGAGGGGCGCAGGGATACGAACCTGCTGGGCGCGGTGCATTTCCGGTCGAGGAAGTGTGGGATACCGACGCCTACCTCAATCATGTCCCCGGCGTACTGGCAGCGGTACGTGAACACGTCGGATCCGAACTGAAACTGTTGCACGACGCGCACCATCGATTGACTCCGCAACAGGCTGCGCGACTGGGCAAGTCGCTCGAGGACGTCGATCTGTTCTGGCTCGAGGACGTCACCACCGCCGAGGACCAGAGCGCCCTGCGGCTGGTGCGCCAACACACCACGACTCCGCTCGCCATCGGTGAAGTGTTCAATACCATCTGGGACTGCCAGCAGCTGATCTCCGAGAAGCTGATCGACTTCATTCGCGTCGCCATCGCGCATGCCGGCGGCATCAGTCATGTGCGCAAGATCTTCTCGCTCGCCGAGGTGCACCAGGTTCGCTGCGGGCCGCACGGACCGTCCGATGTCTCGCCGATCACCCTCGCCGCGAGTGTGCACCTGGGCATGGCGACGCCCAACTTCGGAATTCAGGAATTCATGGGCTACGACCCGCTGGTCGACGAAGTGTTTCCACACGCATGGTCGTTCGCAGATGGCTATCTCACCCCGGGTGATGCGCCTGGCCTCGGCGTGGACATGGACGAATCGTTGGCGGCGAGCTATCCGTACGAACCCGCGTATCTACCGGTTGCGCGTCGCCTCGACGGTTCCATGACGGATTGGTGACGAGATGAGTGAAGCGAGACTGTCCCGTTCCGCACTCGCCGGCTCGGGGCTCGCCCCCACGCGGCCGGACGGAACCGGAATCGTGCACCTGGGACTGGGGAACTTCCACCGCGCACACCAGGCCGTGTACACCGCGGCCGCGCTGGCGCAGGACGGCGGACGCTGGGGAATTCTGGGTGTGGCCAACAGATCTCGGGCGATCACGGATGCCATGCTCGCGCAGGACCTGCTCTACGGGGTCGTAGAGATCTCTCCGTCCGGCTCGCGCGTGAGTGTGCCGGGAGCGCATACCGGAGTCATGGTTGCCGCGCACGACCCCGCGGCCGTCGTCCGAGCCATTGCCGACCCGGACGTCAGGATCGTCACGATCACCGTCACCGAGCTCGGCTACACGTTCTCGCCCCTGACCGGTGAACTGGATCTCGAATCGACTGCAGTGCAGCAGGATCTGGCCCGGCCGGACACGCCGACGACGACCGTGGGACAGCTCGCGCGAGCGTTGTCGGTGCGGGCTCGAAGTCACGGAACTCCGATCACGGTGGCCAGCTGCGACAACCTGCTGGGTAACGGGGACCGCACGGCGGCTCTCGTGCGCCAGTTCCTCACCCGCTGCGGTGCCGACGACGTGATCGATTGGTTGGCGACGTCGGTGACGTTCCCCAACTCCATGGTCGATCGCATCGTCCCGTCCAGCAGCGAGTCGTACGACGCAGAGTCCAGTGCCCGATTGGGTGCAGTGGACACCATCGCCGTCCCGGCCGAGCCGTTCACGATGTGGGTGATGGAGGACAACTTCGTCGCAGGTCGTCCGCGGTGGGAGGCCGGCGGTGCCGTATTCGCTCGGCACGTCGAACCCTACGAGCTGATGAAGGTGCGGCTGCTCAACGGAACGCACTCTCTCATTGCTTATCTCGGCGCTCTGGACGGTCGCGCGACCATCCCGGATTCGATCGGACGGCCGTTCGTCGAGGCCGCGGCGCGAGCGGTACTCGTCGACGAATACCTCCCCACCGTGCCCGTTCCGGACGACGTGGACATCGAGGACTACATCGCTCAGCTGTTCGTACGGTGGTCCAATTCCGCTCTGGGCCATCGAACGGCACAGGTCGGTTCCGACGGCTCGGCGAAGCTGGCGCAGAGAATCCCGACCCCCGTGCTGTATCACCTGCGCAACGGCGTTGTACCGCAACATCTCTCGTTGACCCTGGCCGCGTATCTCTGCTGCGTATGCCCTCCCGAAGGTTTCGATCCCGGCCCGCACGCACGTGCGATGGCCGACCCAGCACGTGCGCGATTGGCAGGACTTGCCGCCTCGGCAGCGTCCAGTGAAGATGTCGTTCGATCGGTTCTCGAACGTGGCGACATCCTCCCCGTCGAACTGGCCGAATATCCCGAATTCATCACACGCACAGCGGATTTGATGAATACTGTTGTCCGTCATGGTCCGATGGCAGCAGCCGTCGAAGCGGGGAGTTCTTCGCCCCGCCCTGTCGTCACAGCATCCCGGACCACACTCGACTGACTCCTTCCTTCTTCCTTCGTTCGGCTCAGGCCGTAACTTCACCCGAGGACAACCATGGACACGACCACAGAACCGTCGGATTCTCCGAGAATCGCTCCGGCCAAGCATGATCCGACCGCGGTACGACGCGCGGCGTGGGCCGGCCTCATCGGCACCACGCTCGAACAGTACGATTTCGTCATCTACGGCACGGCATCTGCGCTGATCTTCAACAAACTGTTCTTTCCCAACATCTCTCCGGCCGCGGGCATCATCGCCAGTTTCAGCGCGTACGCCGTCGGGTTCCTTGCTCGTCCGCTGGGCGGGCTGTTCTTCTCTCGCTACGGTGACCGGCTCGGTCGCAAATGGGTGCTCGTGGCGACCCTGATGTTGATGGGAGGAGCGACGATGGCCATCGGGCTGCTGCCGACATTCGAACAGGTTGGCCTACTTGCCCCGGTCTTGCTGGTACTGTGTCGGTTCTTCCAAGGCTTCGGAGCGGGAGCCGAACAGTCCGGTGGCGCAACACTTCTCACCGAGACTGCGGAAATCGGCAAACGTGGCCGATTGGCTGCCCTCGTCATGACCGGAGCAGCACTCGGCACCGCGCTCGGAGCC
Organism: Rhodococcus sp. 14-2496-1d; assembly: GCF_002259365.1. Classification (NCBI taxonomy): domain Bacteria; kingdom Bacillati; phylum Actinomycetota; class Actinomycetes; order Mycobacteriales; family Nocardiaceae; genus Rhodococcus; species Rhodococcus sp. 14-2496-1d. The sequence continues at coordinate 27,460 of NZ_NPFV01000027.1, forward strand.
ATCGCCTGGATTCTGGCCCAGTTGCTCCCCGATGACCAACTGATGTCCTGGGGCTGGCGAATGGTGTTTCTCAGCAGCATTCTGGTCACCGTTGCCGCGTTCATCATCAGGCGCAAGCTCAACGAGTCTCCGGTCTTCCAGGAGCTCAAAGCGGCCCAGGAGCGCCCGAAGGCACCGGTGAAGGAAGTGTTCGCCAACGGAAAGCGGCCGCTGTTCATCGTCATGTTCATGACCGTCGGCATCAGTGCACAGTCCTACACGTACCAGGTGTTCATGGCCTCGTACATGAAGAACGACGTCGGCGTGGACCCCACGTTCATCCCGAAGGTGTTGCTGATCGGAGCTATCTGTGGCGGCATCGCGGCCTGGGGCTTCGGATGGCTCTCGGACAAGGTGGGTCGCAAGCCGGTGTACATCGGCATCGTCAGCCTGCTCGTCGTTCTGCCGGTCCCGACCTTCATGGCGCTCAACACGGGCTCGCACACGTTGATCACCCTGGTGATGATCATCGGATTCATCCTGGCATGCCAGGGAGCAGTCGGCGTCACGATGAGCTACTTCCCGGAGATGTTCGGTGCCCGATACCGTTACGCCGGGGTGACATTGGGTCGCGAGTTCGCCTCGGTGTTCGGCGGCGGCATCGCTCCGCTGCTGTGCGCGGCTCTGATCACCGCGTTCTCCGGCTCCTGGGTTCCCGTCGCCGTGTACATGATGATCATGGCGATCTCGGTACTCGTGGCCGCGTCGTTCGCTCCGGAAACCCGCGACAGAGACCTGACCGATCCGGCCAACGCCACCGATCCTGTACTCGTCAAGGCTTGATCTGCAGTGTCGGTACTGACCTTCGGCGAAACCATGGCTTTGACCACCGCCCAGGACCCCGGTCCACTCGCACACGTCTCGACGATGCGGCTGGGTATCGGAGGAGCCGAGACGAATTTCGCAATAGCACTGCGGCGGTTGGGAGTTCCGGTCACCTGGGTGGGCCGAGTGGGTTCGGACAGCCTGGGTGACCGGGTGGCCAGGGAACTGCACGCCGAACGACTCGACGCACACGTCGTTCGAGACCCCGATGCACCCACCGGCCTGATGGTGAAGGAACGCCGTACTTCCACTTCGACTCGGGTCTGGTATTACCGAGTGGGGAGTGCAGGCTCACGCTTCCGTATCGGTGACATCCCGGAGACACTCTGGGACGGAGTCAGGGCGCTGCACGTCACGGGAATCACCCCGGCGTTGTCGGATACGGCGTGCAAAGCGACGCTGTTCTACGTCGAGCGAGCCCGCGAGCGCGGCATCGCGGTGTCTTTCGACCTGAACTATCGCCGGGCACTGTGGACGAGAACCGAAGCGGCACCGGTGTATCGGCAGATCATCGAGCGGGCCGACATCGTGTTCGCCGGTACCGAGGAGGCAGCCATCGCCGTCGGTGACGGCACTGCCTCCGAGTTGGCGGAACGTTTGTGCGAGCTCGGCACGGACGAGGCCGTCATCAAGCTCGGCGATCGCGGTGCACTGGTACGGGCCCGAGGCACCGAATACGTCTGCGCTGCAGTGCCGGTGGACGTGGTCGACTCGGTCGGCGCAGGGGACGGTTTCGTGGCCGGCTATCTGTCCGAACGGCTCGTCGATGCACCGATCGACCAGCGGCTGCGAACGGCGACGACCGTGGGTGCCTTCGCGTGCACGGTCCCCGGCGACTGGGAGGGTATGCCGCGCCGAGACGAGCTCGACCTGCTCACCTCGGAGGAGGCTGTCACCCGATGAACGAGAACGGACGGACGAGTACCACCATGACCGAAGTACCGCGCATTCCCGAGAAGACCGTCGCCCTGGTCGCCCATGCCGCCGACGATCTGCGTCTCGACACCGTCGCTGTGACACCCGCGGCACCGGACGAAGCAATCATCGCCATCGCCTACGGCGGGATCTGCGGATCGGATCTGCACTACTGGCAGCACGGTGCTGCGGGTCAGTCGGTGTTGAAAGCGCCGATGCGGTTGGGCCACGAGGCGTCGGGAACGGTGGTTCGTCGTGCCGAGGACGGCAGCGGTCCCGCCGAAGGCACCCCGGTGACCGTTCATCCGGCCACGCCCGGCGGAACGGGCGCGAAATACCCGGCCGATCGCCCCAACCTGTCGCCCGGCTGTCGGTACATGGGCAGCGCGGCACAGGTACCGCACAACGACGGGCTGTTCATCGGACACGTCGCCGTCCCGACGCGAATGCTCCGAGCCCTGCCGGCAGGACTCGATCTGAGAATCGCGGCGCTGGCCGAGCCCGCGAGCGTGGCCTGGCACGCTGTCGAACGCGCCGGAACCGTTCGGGGCGCAACTGTCCTCGTCGTCGGTACCGGTCCGATCGGTGCCCTCATCGTGGCGGTGGCCGCGCGGGCGGGTGCGGCGAACATCGTCGCGGTCGACCTGCAGGATTACTCGCTCGAAGTGGCACGTGCACTCGGTGCGCACCGGACGATCGATGCTCGCGACGGCGTGGCGATCGCCTCCGTCGAGGCAGACGTCACGTTCGAGTGCTCAGGTAATCACCGCGGTCTGGCGTCGGCGATCAACGGCACCATGCGCGGCGGCCGCGTCGTGATGGTGGGGCTACCCCCGGCCGGTGATCAGCCGGTCCCGGTGTCGTTGGCGATCACGCGTGAGATCGACCTCGTCGGTTCCTTCCGTTTCAACGACGAGATGGACGACGTCATCGAGGCATTGGCCGACGGTTCCCTCGACGTCGGAGCGGTCGTCACGGCCGAATATCCCGTCACCGAGGCGCTCGACGCATTCGCGCTGGCGGCGGATGCATCGCGTTCGAGCAAGGTCGTACTGACGTTCTGATCGAACAGAGCTCGACTACTCGAACTCGAGTCGCATGGATTGACTCGTCATCTGCAAGATGAGCACGAAGCCGGTGAGAGTCACCACGATCGGTGCCCACAGGACGACGGCGACGAACGTGTCGACACCTCTGTCCACCACGATGTACACCGCGACGATGGAGGTAGCCAGCACACACAGCGCTATGTGTGCAGCCAGCCTCCATTTGTCGAAGAGGAAACCGGCCAGCATGCCGAGGGGTATGAGAAACGTGCACTTTCCGAGTGTCACCTCGGGCTCGAAGTCCGCGGTGATGGTGGCCCCGAAAATCGCTATATCGGCGATGACGACGAACGCGAAGGCCTGCCGGAGCGTCGGCCATGGACCGAACCACCAGAATGCGCCCATGATGTACGCGGCGATCATGCACGTCCACTGCACTATCGACGGGATCGGGGTGGTGGCACCGTAACCGAATGCCATCTCGAGGGTCACCACGACGGCCATGGCCAGACTCGCAGCCGAGACGACCCGTTTGACCCCCGTGGTCAGCGCGAGGGAGGCCATTACTCCGACACCCCAGTGATAGTGCTCGTTCGGCCGGTACGAAGCGCGTGTCACGTGTGTCCCCTTCCGTCGACCGCTTCAGGATTCAATCACACGCGACCGTGACGAGGATCATGTTTCTGCACTTCACCAGCTGATGCGTCCGGCGATCGAAGCGGCGTTCAGCCGATCAGCCGGTGTAACAGTTCGGGAAGCGTTTCGCCGATGTCGTGGCGACTGGCCACGCGGTAGCGAGCGCTGTCACCGAGTCGGCGCCGTCGATCCGCGTCACCGATGACGGTCGAGATCGCCTCGGCCAGAGCCGCGGAGTCACCGGGTTCGACCAGTACCCCCGCGCCGTCGGAGAGAAATTCGTGGGTACCGCCGTGATCCGTTCCGATCACCGGCAGCCCGTGCGACATTGCCTCGAGTACCGACAACGGTCCGGCCTCCGGGGACGTACTGGCCGAAATCACGACATCCCACCTGCGGAGTGCGGACTCTGCATCGGTGTGCCCGAGAAACTCCACCCTGCCGGCGAGGTCCGATTCGGCGGCACGTTCGTGGAGCTCCGATACGTAGTCGCGATCGCCGGGAAAGCTTCCGCCGGCCAACTCGACTCGGATGTCGGGGAGTGTGGCGACGGCATCGAGGAGAACTCGGTGCCCCTTCCAGGGTGTCAGCAACGCCAACATGCCGACCACCGGTGGGGTGTGAAGTTCGCCGCCGAAACGGGTCACCGGCCACGGCACTCCGTTGTGTGCCACCACCACCGGAAGGCCTGCCGCGCGGAGCGGAACGGCCGTTGCTTCCGAGACCGACACCGCGACCCGAATTGCCGGGCGGGAGAATCGAACCACCACGCGCTGCTTGAGAGAGTTCATGGTGTCGTGAACGAGCCAGGACGCACCGCGAGTCGGCCGGCACAATCGTGCGACCGGGAGCGCGAACAGGGAATTGACGACAGTTGTCGTGTCGGGCGCGCGCACGACGGAGCGCACTGCGCGTGCGGCACCGATCCACCTTCCGAGCAGGCGCAGCGCGGCGATACCGCGTGCGGCACCGTGCTCACCCCCGAGACCGAGTTCGTCGATCCGAATGTGCCGGGTTCCGCTCGGCAGGCGACGCGCCAATGGTCCCGCGGGGCAGGCGATCACAGTTCTGTGGCCGCGGCGCTCGGCCTCGTCGATCAAATTGAGCAGCACCTTCTCCGCACCGGAAACCTGTCCGGTGTGGGCCAGAAAGAGCACGGTCGACTCGTCGGTCATGTGTTGGCCTGTCTGTGTGGCAAGGGTGGTTCGCGAAAGCGAACTCGTGACTCGTCAGGCATGGTGCAGTAGAGCGACGGGGTCTCCGCACATCCTCTGCAGCGCTGAATCGACGACCGCGACGTCGATCATCTTGCTGCAGAACGATGCCGTGTAGGTCCGCCCACCGGCAATTTCGGCAATGAGCATCGTGCAGCCGTCCGGGCCGTCCGGCTCGAGTGATGCGGCCATCTGCGGTGGCCTGCCGTCGTCGACCCAGTCGAGGTGATCGAACACTCGCACTCGCCCGAGGTCGCTGACGGCCAACCTCAATGTCCCAGGAACGTCGACGACCGAATCGTCGACCTGCGGTCCAGCGGACGACCGAACTCGCGTTGCGATGTCGCGGAGCTGCGACATCCCCAGTACCGCTATGGGCCAACCGGATTCGATCACCTCACGCATCGTCGTAGCGATAGCGACGGGTGTCGTGCCCGACGGCAAGTGAAGTGGAATACCGACGGCGAAGTTCCCGTGCGAATTCTGTTGTGCGGGATCGAGGTAGCGTCGACTGTTGAACAAGACCATGATGTGCTCGGCGACGTCGACGCCCTCTGCGCGCAGTGCCGCGCTCCACAGCGCGATCGAGATCGACGCGGCTGTCGCACCCGGCATGTTCTCGGCCGTCCAGTGCTTGAGTTCGTCCACCCGTGCTCGGCTCATGTACCCGGCACGGCTGACTTTCGCGGTTTCCCAGTTCTCGATTCTTCGGCGGGGAGCAGACCCGTCGTCGACCTCGGGTCTATGGCGTCCGCGCAGCCTACGGAAGTCCAAGATGGTCTTGGGGTTCCGAGAATAGTGACGCCACAACGCTTTCCACGTCGAACTCGCGGGCAATCCTGACGCGAGCCCGGGAACCAGTGTCCCGTCGGCATCGTCGCAGAATGCCGCCAACATCATCACGCCGATCTGGCCATCTCCGATTCCGTGCGAGTAGTCGATGGCGAGATGGTCGTCGAACACGATCACGTCGAGCGGGCTGCGCTTGCCGTCTCGGGATCGAATCTCGGTGAGCATCCGACCCAGGTCGTCCGCGGGGCCGCTACTCGCGGTGACGTTGTCACCTGCGATGTCGGTGCGGTAGCGCCAATGCCGAGTGTCCGACCGCGGTTCCAGTGCGAGGTGTGCCTCGGCATCGGCCTGTTCGGCGGCCGTGAGCGTTCGTCTCGTACGTCCGACGTCGAGACCACGAACCGGACCGACAGCGGTGATTATTCGGGTGTCGGCGAACACTCGATCCAGCGCAGTCGCGCGGTAGCGGTGCTCAGCGGACGGCATCGACGACCTCCTGCATTCGACTGCGGAAGTTGGAGCGAGAAAAGCCTTCCGCCCACGTACGGATGGCGGCGCGGTCGTAGTCCGCAGGGTCGAAGGAGCGCATGGCCTCGGCGAATCCGGCGATCACGTCGTCGTCGGAGCCTGGAGATACGTGCACCCCGGTCTTCCCGGGTACCACCGAGTCCATCGCACCGCCGTCGCCCAGGGCGATGACGGGTGTTCCGGTTGCCATGGACTCGACGGGGACGATCCCGAAGTCCTCTACGCCCGGCATCAGAAGGGCTCGCGTCGTGCGGTGCAGTTCGAGAAGCTTCTCGTGTGAAACTCGTCCCAAGAAGGTCGTTTTGGGTCCGGCGAGTTCTCGGCAGGCGTTCATTGCGCGACCGTCTCCTGCCACCACGAGGGGAACGTCGGCTTCGGCGGCAGCGCGGACAGCGATGTCCGGACGCTTGTAGGGGACAAGGCGTCCCGCGAGCAGGAAGAAGTTCTCTCGCTCGACGGACGGATCCGGTGTGAATCCCTCGGTGTCGACGGGAGGATGGACAACCACTGCGTCGTCGCGTCCCCACCAGTTGTCGATACGACGCGCAACTGCACTCGAATTGGCCACCACGGTGGTCAGTTTCGGTGCGGCGGCTATCTCGCATCGACGTGCGACGGCCGACAATGCCGTCAGTATCGCCGCTCCGGCTCGACCGCCACCCTCGCCTGCGCGCAACTCGGGGTCCCAGGCCCACCGTGCCGGGCTGTGTACATAGGCGATCACCGGGGAGTCGGTGGCGAACACGGCCTGGGTAGCGAAGGCATGGTGGCTGACGACCACGGCATCGAAACCGGTGAGCGGCATTCGGCGGAAGGCCAGCGGCATCAGCGGAAGAACGGGCGCGTACGACCGTTGGCCCAACGCGTTGTACACCCGATTGAGGCCGGTCGTGTGCGGCTCGCGACTGATTCCGGCCGGTACCCCTGACGGCCGAGAGATCGGCGCGAACACCTCGGCCGCAGGCCAGTGCAGAGCAAGTTGTTCGATGACGTGCTCGGATCCGGCGATCTCGGTGAATCTTTCGTGTACGACGGCAATTCTGTCAGCTGGCATGTCTCTGGCCTTCCGGCGCGATCGTCTGTGCGGTCCGTTCCACCCGTCGGGTCGACTTACCGCTCTGCAGGACCAGATGTACGGGGATGTCGAAGTCGTCGAGCAGCCGCAGTGCGGCGGTTGCCGCCTTCTTGTCTCGTCCGCGTTTCGAAACCAGCACCACCACGGTCTCGACGTCACCCACGTCGAGGTGCTGCCACCACTGGTCCGATACGCCGAATTCTGCGGTGGCTCGGCGAGGTTCGGTTGTCCGGTCCTGATCGTGATCCGACTCCGACACGGCACCCTCGCCGACCAACAGGACGATCACGCTCTCGCCCTTGGGAGCAGCGTGTCGAGCGCCTCTCGAGGCAGTCCGGTCGCCGCGTTCGAGCGCAGCGATCCGCGCAGCTACGGCAGGCGGCACCGTATCGCCCGACTTCGGGTCGAAGTGTGCACCGTACTTGCGCGAGACCCGACGGGCCCAGGAGCGAGAGGGCTTGCGTCCGAGGCGTCCTCGGAGCAGCACGATCAGTTCGGCCGCGACGATGAGAGCAGCGAGCGCTGCGACGAGTGCCTCCGAGACCGGTTTCGGCGATACCGGAGTGGTGCTCTGGTCGGGGTTCGACAGCACGACGAGTCGATCTCCGCCCGCTGTGGCCTGAACCTCGCTCAGGCGGGCGCGCAGATCGGCCAGCTCGGAGACGGCCGCGGGCCGACTCGGATCGTCGGGTGCCAGGGCATCGATTCGAGCCTGTTGCGCGTCGACTGCGGACTGTGCATCGCTCGTACGATCGCCGGAGTCGCGAATTGCATTGGCAGTGCTGGTGCTTGCCATGGTCGACACCATCGCCTCGGCCAGATCCGCGGCGAGTTCGGGAGATCGGGTTGTCACTGTCACGATGAGCAGTGCAGGCGAGGTGCCGGGGGAGAGCTCCACGCTCGAGGCGAGTTCCGCTGCGTCCATACCGGGATCGACCTGAGCGAGTACCTCGTCGAGAACACTGCGATCGGTTGCCAGTTCCATGAACGGCGCGCGCATCTGCTCGATGAACGCGTCACCGGGGACAAGAGTCTGGGCCGGTTCGATCTCGGTGACGACCGACGCGGCGTACTGCTTGTCGGTGAGTTCGGTCCTGAGGTAGAACACCCCTGCACCGACCAGCAGCGCGATGACGAGGGCTGGCAGAAATGCTCGGCCCAGCTCACGCATGTGGCCGGCCAGGTCGATGGGTGGGGGTACGTCGCCTCGGTGTACGGCATCGTGGACGGACATCAACCGCATATCCTTCCGTCGTTGATGCGAGCGGATGTACCGCTTCGGCGATTCGTGGAGCCGACGGGCTCGATGATAGCCGGGGTCGGGTGTCGGTCGCGTAGCCGTGCCGCCCGTGAATGAAATTGCACATCAACAACATTGGAATAACAAGCACGGTGATTTGTTGCGATCGCGAAACCGAACTTCGAGTCCGGACCGAGCTGCCCGAATCGGGCGATGTGTCCGTTGTTTCCGTGGTTCTCACTCGGATCGCGCACGGTGCCGTCCTTTCTCTGCCGCTCCCGGCAGTGGTGACTCGACGAGTCCGATCGCAACGAGCGCGTAGAGCACTATCGCGACCAGCAGCGCCGCCGCAGAGGAGACGAGCAGCCACAGGCCGGGGTGGTACTGCACCAGGAACCAGCCGCCGACCGTTGCAGCTGCCGCGATCACGACGACGACCGAAATCGACCGCACAGGAAACAGTTTGGAAATCGGCATACTCCGCGCGATCACTGCCCACAGCAGGACGAGCGTGGTTCCGATCGTCGCTACCGTGGAGATTGCAGCTCCGTCGTACGACATTCGCGGGATCAGAACGAGGTTCAACCCGACGTTCAGGGCCAGGCCGACCAACGCCACCACGGGGTAGTGTCGCTGCATTCCGGCCGATGCGAGCACGAAAATGCCCAGCATCACCAACGACATCAGCGCAGCGCCGATCACGAGCAGACGGGCTGCGTGAGCTCCGTCGACGAAACGGTCGCCGTACAGCAAGCCGATCAGCGGCTCGGCGGACGGTACGAACGCCGCGACAGCCATCGCCCCGAACAGTGCGAACAGCAGTGCAGCCGAACGTGTGCGCGCTCGAAATGCTGTCGTGTCGTGGGGCCACGACGCGACGAGCAGGGTGCTGATCGGTGCCACCGCGGCCAACACGAAGGTGTCGATCATGTCCGAGAATTTGTAGCCGATGGAGTACAGTCCCACGGCCTCGAACGTGTCGAGCAGGCTCAGCATCAACATGTCGATCTTGAGCATGGCGATGGTGAGAGCGAAGCCGATCGCCAGTGGTACGGCCTCTTTCAGATAGGGCCCCCAGCGACGGATTTCGATGTGCCGTGACGGTCGCAGACCCATGGAACGGTTGCCGATGCCGAAGCCCTTGGTCACCAACTTGAACACTTCGTTGGCCACGGCCGGGAGAACGAAGATCAGCAGGGTGGGGGCAAGCACGGCCGCCAGGACGGTCAAGGCCAATTGGAGTGCTTGGCCTGCGCTTTCGGCGACGGCCACCAGGACCAGGCGATGACGGCTCTGGAAGAGGACGCTCAGGGCGTGGCCAGGCGTGGCGAACACGACAACCAGTCCACCCACGACCGTGGCGAGAACCACTTCGCTCGGATACTGCAGCAGGAGAACGTATGCGACGGCCAGCACGTACCCCAGCAGCCCGAGGACGGTCCGCAGAGCCAGGAACGACGATGCCGTTCGACCGATTTCCTCGGGATCGTCGTCCATCAACTTCGCCAGCACGACGCGTCCGACACCCAGATCGGTGACGACGGACATCAAGCCGAGCAGCGCGAAGACGAAGCTGAACTGACCCCAATCGTCCGGTCCGAGGGACCGCGCGACCACGACGCTGCCTGCCCATCCCAGGGCTGCGATGATCACTCGGCTGATCAGGACGGCAATCGTGGCCTTGGCAGCGGCCTTCGGATCCGCGGCCACTGCACGGTAGTCGGGAGGTTGCTCGGTGCCGTCGAGTGCGAGGTCCTCGGCCATCAGACCACGCCTGCGGCTCGATATGCGCCGGCGGTGAGCTCTGCCGTTCGACGCCAGCTGATCTCGCGGGTTGCCACGGCTGCCGCGTCGACGAGGGCTGCGCGGGTATCTCCGTCGAAAGCGATGGGTTTCATCGCCTGTACCCAGTCGTTCACGTTCTCCGATTCGACGAGAACGGCACCGTCGCCGACGACATCGGGGAGGGCACCGACGGCACTGGCGACGACCGCGCCGCCCGAGGCCATAGCCTCGACGGGCGGGAGTCCGTAGCCCTCGTACCGAGAGGCGTACGCAGTGATGGTCGCGGCGGCGTAGAGGCCGGGCAGATCCTCGACGTCCACGTACCCGAGCCCCTGGGAATTGCGGGGGGCGTGGGGGCCGGTGGAGCCGGCCCCGGCCAGCAGGCACGGTAGTCCGAGACTCTCCGCTGCGTCCGCCACCAGCTGAACGTTCTTGCGAGGCTCCACCGTTCCGACCTGCATGACGAAACGGTCCGGCAGGTCGTACTTGCGTCGAACGGCGTCCACGCGGCCCTCGCTGGGGACGCGAGCCCACGCTGCGGGTGCCAGGCCGACCACCGTGGCGTCGCGCCCGCTGACCGCCTTGATTCGATCGGCGGTGAACTGCGAGACCGCGATGAGCAGATCTGCGCGACGCAGTGCGCGCCGTACCAGTCTCTGCTCACCCAGTGCGCGAAATCGACTCGAAGCCGACGGCATGTCGATGACCGAGAGGTCGTGCACCGTCGCAACGGTGAAGGCCTTGGTGAGGAACGGCAGGTCGACGTCGAGGCCGTGCACCACATCGCAACGACCGACGGGGAGGGCACCGAGCACAGCGCGAGCCGCACCGCTGGTGACCGGCCTCTCCATCGCCGCGACCGAGGGTGGCAGATCGCCGACGGCGTCGCGCTGCACGCACGCGGCGAGATCGGTACCCGGTAGGCAATGTGGGAGCTCGTTCAGGAGTTCGCGAATGTAGGTCTGTACGCCGCTTCCGCCCGGTCGGAGGGCGAGCGCCCCGAAAACGATTCGTGTTGCGCTGCTGCGCATCCCACCACTCCTAACAAGAGCCAGAAATAGACATCGATCGGAAAGATCTCGAAATACGTGGAGACGAGACTGGCGAACATCGCGGCGACGATCGACGCACCGACTCCGAGGGCGAGCGCACCGTCGCTACCCGGTAGTGCCCGGGACAGGCGGGTGCACCACAGCAACGACGTCACCAACAGCGCCACGACGGCCCAGAGGCCGATCGGCCCCAGTTCGAGCAGCGCCTTGACGTAGTAGTTGTCCGGTTGATAGTTGGTCGACAGTCCGGATCGAGTGAACGCCTGACCCTCTGCGGTGGAAATGCGGTCTGCTGCAGACCCACTCGATCCCAGCCCCGTCCCGACTGGATGAACCAGAATGCTGGCGATGATGTTGGCCCAGCCGTCGCCGCGTTGACCCAGGCTGCTCGACGAGAAGAAGACCGACGTGATCTTGGGTACGAAGGGGACCGTGACGGCGACGGCCACTGCCGCCAGCGCGAACGGCGCGGCGAGGTAGCGGAAACGCACGGCGATCAAGTAGACGGCCCCGACGGCGAGTCCGAGGATCGCGCCTCGCACGATCGAGCTGGACATCGCGATCACCATCATCGGAGTCGCGCAGAGGAACAACAGGTTTCGCCGCCGACGCGGATCGGCCAGCGCTACCGCACCTCCGACCAGCAACGCCAACATCACGTACAGGCCGAAGGGGAACGGCAGATTGAACGTGCTGAACGTACGCAGCAGTCCGCCCGATGTTCGGACCTGCGTGCCGTATTCGTACCCCAGCGACACCAGTGCGGCGGGACCGGCCACCAGTTGCGCTATGCCGACCGCCGACGTGAACACGCCCATGCCCATGAGAACGGAGACGAGGTGGTCCCGATCGGTGGCGTCGAACGGTGCGAGCCACATGACGACCACCAGCAGGATGTAGAAGAAGGTGACTTTGATGCCGAACACGCCCACGACTCCGTACGTGGCGAACGCCGACACGCTGCCGAACACGACGAAGACCGCAGCGGCCGGCCACCACGGCACGAACACTCGAGGCGACGAGCCGCGGACGTGCCGTGGTCGACGCAACCACGCGCACAGGACCGTGAAGACGACGAGACCCTCCTTCCAGCCCGATACGATCCCGGGGAGGGGAACGAGAACCAGAAGTCCGTGCAGTGGAACAAGTCCGGCCAGCAGGAGAACCCCGCGCTGTGGCCGACGGTAGATCGCCGAGGCCACCGCACAGCCCAGCGCGAGCACCAGCGCTGCGCCGACACCGAGCGCGACGTACGTGATCACGCGGTGCCCCGAACGCGGTCGTGTTCGGCGTAGACCACGATCAGTCCTCGGCGCGCTTCAGAACGGCGAGAACCGTGAGAAACAGGATCTTGACATCGAGCCACACCGACCAGTTCTCGATGTAGTAGTTGTCCCACTCGGCGCGGTCGGCGATGGACGTCTGTCCGCGAAGGCCGTGCACCTGTGCCCATCCCGTAACACCTGCCTTCACGCGATGCCTCTCTCCGTACCGACGGATCTGCATCTCGAACAGGTCGACGTACTCGGGGCGCTCCGGCCGCGGACCGACCAAACTCATGTCGCCGCGAAGGACGTTGAGCAGCTGCGGAAGTTCGTCCATCGAGGTCTGTCGCATGATCTTTCCCACGCGCGTTCGTCGATCGACACCTTCGACGCCGCCGGGCGCGTCACCGGCCTTCCGCTCGAACTCGGCGTCGGAGGCACGGGGAGGCCGCATGGAACGGAACTTCAGGCAATCGAACGGCAATCCGTCGCGCCCGATTCGCTCCTGCTTGAAGAAGATCGGTCCAGGGGAACTCAGGCGCACGAGCAGCATCAGCGTCAGGAAGACGGGGGAGAGCAGCAGTAGGCCGAGCGCGGTCAGAACCCGATCGAGAACTCCCTTGAGTGCGAACTGCCACCCCTTGGGGTTCACGTGCGGTAGCACCATCAACGGCAGACCGCCGATGTGCTCGACGCGGGCATTGACACCTACTGCGTCGTACAGCCTCGGCACCACCCACACTCGCATGCCGAGTCGATGCGCTGTCCTTATGGCACCGAGGAGCTCCCGATCCTCCGTCGGTGCGAACGCGACGATCAGTTCTTCTGCTGCCGTTCTGCGAGCGATGGTCTCGAAGTTGCTCGGAACTCCGAGGTGAGGCAGATCGGCCGGGTCGCCCGCCGAGGACAGGTCGGTGACCGGTGCCTCGCCCACGTAACCGACCGGAAGCAGACCGTACTCCGGGAATTGCCGTGTCCGTGAAACGAGTTGGTGGGCAATCGGATCGTTGCCCAACACGATGGTCGGTGCGGCGGAGCCGTACCTGGTTCGAATCAACCGCTGCACGACGACACGGATCAAGCGAGCAACGGCGATCGTCGCGGCACTCGCCACCCAGATTCGCAGTACGACGGCACTCGGCCGATAGTCGGTGTCGGCCACGAACATCGAGACCATCAACGCCAGTGATGCGAATGCGACGGCGGTTTCGGCCGGCCCGATCTCGTCGAGGAAGTTGCGCCGGAGTCCGCGGCGATACATCGACTTGGCGGCGAGGATGCCGACGAGGAGCGGCAGGAAAAGCCATGGCAGCCAGCCGGTCTCGGTGAGACTCCCCGAATACCACAGCAGTGCTGCAACCACGGCCACGACAGCAGCGAGGACGTCGACGGCCACGGTGATCGCCGAGTGCCACGGATCGACTCGGAGTCGATCCACGAGTGTTCGAGAGTCTACGACTGTGTCCGCCTCGGCAGCCCGAGAGCTGGTGCGCAATGAATCCAGGGTTTTGGGCACATCTACTTCCGGTGGCTAGTTCGGATCGGTGGTCCCGAATATCCCTTTTAATGTATACCGGGACGAAAGAGGCAACCCGGTCGACTTGTCAAAAAAACTCGAAGTCGGTTGTGGGCCGAAAAATGCTAATACCCGATGGGTATTTCGCCGGTTATTCGAAAATTCGCTCGCGAATGATCCACGCCAAATCCTGCAGTATCTGTACGTGGCCGGTAGTCCATTGACGGGGCTGCTGATCCCATACACAGAGGGTTCCGACTGAATGGCCCTCGTCGTCGGTGAGCGGGACTCCGAGGTAGGACACGAGCAGGTTGCCCTGCACCGACGGGTGATCCTTGAGCATGTCGTTGAGCCGTGCGTCCTCGACGACGAGTGGTTGTCCGAGGTCGATCGCGTAGCGGCAGATCGATCCGTCGAGAGGAACCTCCTGCGCGCCACCGAGTTCCGCAGGCAGCCCGAGAGCGCTCTTGAAGTACTGACGTTTGTCGTCGAGCAGCGAGAACGCAGCCGACGGAACGCTGAGGGCATCGGCCACCATGGCGACGACCCGGTCGTACCCGGCGTCGGAGTCGGTGTCCATCAAGCCCGTTCGGGTCACTGCGGCAAGCCTGTCCGGGTCGTCGATCGGGGTGCCGAACACTCGGGTGGCCTCGATCGGGTCGACACCGTTGTCCACGCCCTCCTGTAGAACTCGAAGCAGCGCACCGACCTCGGAATCGGGATCCTCGGTCAGCTCTCGCACGATCTGATCGACCACAGCGCGTCGAATGTATGCCTCGGGGGACAGACCCGACTTCTCCGCTTGTGTGGCCAGCAACTCGTTCAGGCGGTCGTCGAAACCGGGAAATCCTGTTGTCATTGTCCAGATGGTAGTACAGGCCGTGACGTCTCACCGACGCCCGAGTCACTGCATTCCATAATTCGGTTTTCGGCGTGGTTCTGCGGCCGAGGACCGAGACAAACCCAGCTGCGAAGCAATATTGCCGGTATTCGATTTCGAATTCACCGAGGTTGCTAACATCTGCCGATGAAACCGAGTTCACCGCGGCGAGCGGCAACCGCGCTTGTAGTCGTGTTGTTGTCCCTGGCTGCCGGGTCGATGCCGGCGGCCGCATCCGTCCTGCGGGAGCAACAGGTACCGGGGGACAATCCGCCGTGTTCGCGGCAGTCGGATGCCGTTCGGATCGGAGTGTCACCGGGCGCTTCGATAGGTGCGCTGTCTCCGACGGATCTGGATCGAGAACTGACGCTCGCCCGCGACGCGGGGTCCTTCGCGGTTCGTCTCGACATCGATTGGTCTGCCATCGAGTCGACGCGGGGCAGGTTCGACTGGAGCCGAACGGATCGGGTGATCGATGCCGTTGTGGCCCACGGGATGTGCGTGCACGGCATCGTCGCGTACACACCGCGATGGGCACGTGTAGCCGGTGCCGTCAACGATTCGCACTCCCGTCCTGCGAACCCTGCGACCTTCGCTGCGTTCGCCAAGACCGTGGTTCAGCGGTACCAGAGCCGAATCAAGATATGGGAAGTGTGGAACGAGCCGAACATCGTGACGTTCTTCAAGCCCGTTCCCGATGTGGCGGCCTATTCGGCGCTGCTTCGAGCGACCTACACGGCGATAAAGCAAGTACAACCCGATTCCACCGTGCTCGCAGGCGGGATGGCACCCTCCGAGGACAAGGACGGCAACATCGCGGGTACGACGTTCCTGTCGAAGATGTACGCGCAAGGATCCAACAAGTACTTCGACGCCTTCAACGTTCACCCCTACACGTGGCCGTACCTACCCAACGACCCGGACACGGCGTCGTGGAACACCGCCATGAAGATGTGGTCCATGCGAGACACCATGATCGCAGGCGGCGACAGCGGCAAACAGATCTGGATCACCGAGTTCGGAGCGCCAACCGGGACCGCACCCAACAGTGTCAGCGAGCAGGTGCAAGCGGACAGCATAGGGATCGTTCTCGATGCCGTCCTCGGCAACGACTGGCTCGGACCGGCCTACGTGTACAGCCTGCGCGACGCCGGCACCGATACAGCAGACACCGAGCAGAACTTCGGCTTGGTGCAGCGCGACTGGACGCCCAAGATCGCCTACGGACGCGTCGACGCCTACGCCGCCGAGCACTCCGGACGCTGATCGACCGACTCTCGGCCATTGCTTCGACCTGGTGAGCTATTGTCTGCGCATGAATTCGCAGCCGGGGGGCTCGATCCCAGATCGCATCGATGTCACGTTCGATTCTCACGGTGACGCCTGCGCGGCGTGGCTCTATCTTCCGAGGGACACCGGCCCGGCTCCGGTGATCGTGATGGGGCACGGCCTCGGCGGAACTCGGGAGATGCGGCTCGACGCCTATGCCGAGCGCTTTCGCGCCGCGGGATACGCCTGCCTGGTGTTCGACTATCGCTACTTCGGGGCCAGCGGCGGCGAGCCACGACAGCTGCTCGACATCGACGCGCAATTGCAGGACTGGGCCTCGGCGATCGCTCATGCCCGCTCACGTGCAGATGTGGACAACTCCCGAATCGTGTTGTGGGGCTCGTCGTTCGGCGGTGGTCACGTCATCGTCGCCGCCGCCCGAGACCAGCAGGTCGCGGCAGTGATCTCGCAGTGTCCGTTCACCGACGGAATTGCCTCGGGACTCGCGTCGAACACCTGGACATCGATGAAGCTGTCCGGCCGGGCACTGGGTGACCTGGCAGGTTCGGTGATCGGTCGACCGCCGCTGATGGTGAACACGGCCGGACGACCCGGGACGACCGCGCTGATGACCTCACCCGACAGCTACGACGGTTACCTGGCACTCGCGCCGGACGCCGACGAGACCTTTCACAACCGAGTCGCAGCCAGAGTTGCGCTGCATATCGTGCGGCACCGGCCCGGGCGTCGGGCCAAGGACGTTCGGTGCCCCATCCTGTTCGTCGTCTGCGAAACGGACTCGGTTGCGCCGGCGAAGGCCACTCTGCGTTACGCGCGTACGGCACCGCAGGGCGAGATCAAGACCTACGACGCCGGTCACTTCGAGATCTACCTGGGTGAGGCGTTCGAGCGAGTGGTGGCTGATCAGATCGAGTTCCTCACCCGCACGGTTCCACCGACTCAGTAGACGTCGCGTACGTATCGCTTCTCTGCGGCAAGGGCTTTGACGTAGGCCTCGGCACTGCTGGGAGCGAGTTTGCCGTGTTGTGCCACCACGCCCTTCAGCGCGGCGTCCACGTCTTTCGCCATTCTGGACGCATCGCCGCACACGTAGAAGTGGGCACCGCGGTGAATCCAGTTCCACAGCTCGGCCCCGTGCTCGCGCATCCGATCCTGGACGTAGACCTTGTCCTTCTGATCACGCGAGAAGGCGACGTCCAGGCGGTTCAGCGACCCGTCGCTCAGCATCGCAGTCAGTTCGTCGCGATAGTAGAAGTCCGTGTCGGCGTGCTGTTCACCGAAGAACAGCCAGTTGTGGCCGGTGTGCCCGAGTGCGCGACGCTCGTGCAGGAAGGCGCGGAACGGGGCGACGCCGGTACCCGGGCCCACCATGATCATCGGGGTGGTGGGGTCGTCCGGCGGCTTGAAGTGCGAGGTCTTCTGCACGAAGATTCCCACATCGTGATTCGACGCATGGTCAGCGAGGTAGGTCGAGCACACGCCACGTCGCGGAACTCCGTGCACGTTGTACCGCACCGCCGAGACCGTCACCTGTACCTCGTTGGGGTTCTCCTTCGGACTCGACGAGATCGAGTACAGCCGTGGCTGCAACGGTTTCAGAACTCCCAGCCAGTCGTCCACCGAGGCTCGAACCGGGTGTGCAGCAAGCACGTCGATCGATTGACGACCCCACATCCAGTCGGACAGTGCATGCTTGTTGTCGGGATGCAGCATCGCCTCGAGATCGTCGTCCGCAGTCCGTCGATGGACGAACTTCAGCAGATCCGGTGTTGCACGGGCGATCTCGAGGTGGCGGCTCAGCGCCGTGCGCAGCGACATCGAGCCGTGTCCGGCGAGGTCGACGGCTGCATCGCTGTCCAGGCCGGTGGCGTCGAGCCACTCGTCGACATAGGCATCGCTGTTTCGCGGCCACACTCCGAGCGCGTCGCCTACCTCGTACTCGAGCGTGCCGTCGGGCAGATGGAATCCGAACTGACGGACATCCTTGACCGATCCGCGTGCGGTCAGTACCCGATTTCGTACGAGAGTCGTCACCAGCGGTGACTTCTTGCTGTACCGCTCCGGCTCCGCGCGGGTCTGCGGAACGGTGCGGGCAGACTCCACCCGTGCTTCCTCGATGGTGGTGTCGTCATCGCGCCGAAGCAGATCGACCACCGCATCGAGCCACGCCGCCGCCTCGCTCTCGTAGTCGGGCTCGCAGTCGACGCGCTCGAGCAGTCGCCGGCCACCCAGCTCGGCGAGACGCTCGTCGATCCTGCGTCCGTGGCCGCAGAAGTCCGCATAGCTCGAGTCCCCGAAAGCGAGTACGGCATAACGGATTCCCGGAAGCGTCGCCGCGGACTCGGCGGCGAGGCTGTCCCAGAACGTCGCACCGTTGTCGGGCGCTTCGCCGTCACCGGTGGTACTGCTGACGATCAGCACATCGGCCTCGGCGGGCACACGATCGACGGTGAACGTATCCATCGAGTGTTCGGCTATCGTCAGACCGGCTCCCCGCAGGTGGGCCAGGCAGGACTGGGCGTACTCCTCGGCGGTGCCGGTCTGCGAGGCCCAGAGCAGCAGCACCGGGCGACCGCCTGGATCAGCAGTATCGGCCGATACGCCGGAGACAGCACCGTCGGTGTCGGGCCTACGCGAGAACAGTCCTGCGAGAACGCCGTCGAGCCATGCGTGGGTCTCGGGGGACAGGGGAGTCTGCGACGGCAGGGTGGGCGTTCCGGCGGCGCTGCGGCCCGCCTCACTGCCCAGACCGTCGAGAAGTCCTGCGATGTAACGCTGCTCGATTGTGGTCAGGGGTTCCGAAGGGCGCGCAGGGCGGCCGACGATCGTGGCGAGTGCATCGACCGGATCGTGGGAATGCTCGTCGTCCGCGGGTGAGGGTGATCGGGCTGCAACAACTCTCGTGAGCGTGACAGCGCACGCCTTGAACTCGGGTTGTTGAGAATACGGATCGATGGCGTCGTTGGTGACGGCATTGATGGCGAGATACTCACCGAATTCGTCGTTCCAGTGGAAGGGTGCGAAGCAGCTGCCCGGGAGCACTCGATCGGTGACGACGGCAGGGAGGACGGCTCGGCCTCGGCGGGACGCGACCTCGACGCTGTCGCCGTCGATCAGACCGAGCCGATCGGCGTCGTGTGGGTGCACCTCGACGAAGGGCCCGGAATCGAGTTTGTTCAGTTTGGCGACCTTGCCGGTCTTGGTCATGGTGTGCCACTGGTGCGGCAGGCGCCCGGTGTTGAGCAGAAACGGGTAGTCGTCGTCGGGCATCTCGGCAGGCATCATGCTGGGCCTGGCGAAGAACTGAGCCCGACCGCTCGGGGTGGGGAAGGACAACGCGGGGATCGAACCGTCCTCGGCCACCCGTCGTCGTTGGCTGACCCCGTCGTTGAGGTAACGGATCGGGTGCCGGGTGGTCGACGCGTCGGGCGGACACGGCCACTGGATGGGACTTTCGCGCAGGCGATCGTAGGTGACTCCGCGAATGTCGTAGCCGGTGTTCGGATTCCAGAACTGCTTGATCTCCTCGAACACCTCCTCGGCGCTCGCATACGTGAAGGCATCGGAGTACCCCAGCGCGCACGCCATGTCGGCGATGATCTTCCAGTCCGGCAGCGCACCGCCCGGTGCCTCGAGCGCCGGTTGGAACAGTGTGAGGTTGCGTTCGGAGTTGACCATCACTCCGTGCGCTTCCGTCCACAACGCAGCGGGCAGCATCACATCGGCGTACTCGTTGGTTTCGGTATCGGCGAAGGCATCCTGAGTGATGACCAGCTCGGCGCGCTCGAGACCGTCGATCACCGTCGTTCTGTTGGCCACCGAGGCAACCGGATTGGTGCAGATGATCCAGCAGGCCTTGATCTCACCGGCAGCGAGCTTGGCGAACATCTCGATGGTTCCGCCGCCGACGTCGGTGCGCAGAGTTCCACGCGGAACGCCCCATCGATCCTCGACGAATTCGCGGTCGGCGTCGTTGACCACCGCTCGCTGTCCCGGCAGCCCCGGGCCCATGTATCCCATTTCCCGTCCGCCCATGGCGTTCGGTTGACCGGTCAGTGAGAACGGGCCGCTACCGGTCCTGCAGATGGCACCGGTCGCCAGATGGAGGTTGCACAGCGCATTGGTGTTCCAGGTTCCGTGCGTCGACTGGTTCAGGCCCATAGTCCAGCAGCTCATCCAGTTCTCTGCGCCGCCGATCATCGCGGCGGCGGCCCGCAGGTCTTGCTCAGCGAGACCGGTTGCGGCGCAAACCTTCTCCGGGGTGTAGTCGCGGAGGAACTCCGGCATGGCGTCCCACCCGTCGGTGAACTCCGCGATGAACTCGGGGTCGATGTCGCCGTTCTCGACGATGAGCGCGAGCAGACCGTTGAGCAGCGCGAGGTCCGAACCCGGTTCGAGTTGCAGGTGCAGGTGGGCCTTGTCCGCGGTGGCGGTGCGACGGGGGTCGACGACGATCAGCTTCGCGCCTGCCTTGACTCGGTCCATCATCCGCAGAAAGAGAATGGGGTGACAGTCGGCCATGTTGGAGCCGATGACGAAGAAGACGTCGGCGTGGTCGAAGTCCTCGTAGGATCCAGGCGGGCCGTCGGCACCGAGCGACTGTTTGTATCCGGTTCCCGCGCTCGCCATGCAGAGTCGGGAATTGGACTCGATCTGGTTGGTGCCGATGAAACCCTTGGCCAATTTGTTCGACAGGTACTGGGCCTCGATCGACATCTGCCCCGAGACGTACAGCGCGAGCGCATCGGGACCGTGTTCGTCGATGATCGCTCGCAGCCGCCGGGCGGTGTCGTTGATCGCCACCGAAGTGTCCGTGCTCTCCGGGCGCTCGCCGCGGCGGTGCCGAATTCGAGCCTTCTCGAGCCGTCCGGGTCCGGCGAGCATGTCCGCGGTGGTGGTTCCCTTGGTGCACAGCCGGCCGAAGTTGGCCGGGTGAGACTTGTCGCCGACGGATTTGGTGACGACAGGCCTGGTCGCGGTGGTATCGGAGGTCAGGGATGGGCCGCCGACCTCGAGCACCATGCCGCATCCCACGCCGCAGTACGCGCAGAGTGTCTTCACCGTGGTGACCATGCATTCCACAGTGCCCGGCCCAGGGTGCGCCGTCATTACACCTCAGTTAGCCGGATATGACGTTGTCCTCACCATGCTCCGCCGAAGGCGGTGATGCGCGCCCGAGGAACGCAGGAAGCGGACGTGAGGTAACACGAACTTCCCGGTCTGCGATTGGTACTCGAACGTTACTCATCGAACGGGCTGTCGAGTGGAGTGTCCGATTCTTCGCTGGCACAATCGTCCCGGTCGGGCACGAAGTGGGAAGTGGTGTGGTTCATGAGGGTGTATCGCGGATTCGTCATCGCCGCGGTGGGAGTGGTTGCTTCGGTGGCAGTCCTGTCGGGATGTAGTTCCTCTTCGGACATCTCCGAACCGTCGGTGCCGATCGATTCCAACCCGATGACCGAGCTGATGAAGCCGAAGCTGACCTCCAGCGTTCTCGACGGTGCCGTCGGATTCTCGCCGGCGGACCCGGTGACCGTTTCGGTCGCCGACGGCAAATTGTCCTCGGTGACCATGCTCAACCCGGAGGGCGAGCCGGTCTCGGGTGCGATCTCGCCCGACGGATTGTCGTGGACCAACACCGAACCGCTCGGCTACGACCGCGAATACCGCGTTCAGGCCGACGCATACGGACTCGGGGGAGCGTCGAGCACCGTATCGAGCTTCACCACCAGCCAACCCGGTAACTTCACCAAGCCCTACGTATTGCCGAACCCCGGCGACGTCGTGGGTATCGGGCAGCCCGTCGCGGTTCAGTTCGACGAACCGATCACCGACAAGATCGCTGCGCAGAACGCGATCACCGTCACCACCACGCCCGCCGTCGAGGGCGCGTTCTACTGGGTCAACAACAAAGAAGTTCGCTGGCGTCCGCAGAACTACTGGGCACCGGGCACCAAGGTCGACGTGGCGGTGAACGTGTACGGGCGCGATCTCGGTGACGACATCTTCGGCCAGGAGAACGCCACGACGTCGTTCACGATCGGTGACGCCGTCATCGCCACCGCCGACGACAACACCAAGCAGGTGACGTTCAACGTCAACGGCCAGGACGTCATCACCATGCCGACGTCGATGGGCAAGGACAGCACCCCCACCGACAACGGGGTCTACATCATCGGCGACCGCTTCGAGCATCTCGTGATGGATTCGTCGACCTACGGCGTGCCGGTGAATTCGTCCAGCGGATACCGCACTCCGGTCGACTGGGCGACGCGAATGTCCTACAGCGGCATCTTCTTCCACTCCGCACCGTGGTCGGTGGGACAGCAGGGTTATTCCAACGCGTCGCACGGGTGCCTGAACCTGAGTCCCACCAACGCGAAGTGGGTCTACGACAACACCAAGCGCGGGGACATCGTCGTCGTCAAGAACACCGTCGGCGGAACGTTGTCGGGTACCGACGGCCTCGGTGACTGGAATATCCCGTGGGACGAGTGGAAAGCCGGGAACGCCACCACCGTCTGATCTCGAACCCGGCCCGGCCGGATCAGCTACGGTCGCGAGTCTGGTACAACGACGGGTCGATACCCAGGGTCTTCAGGTACGCCACCGGTTCGATGCTCGAACCGTTGTTGCGTACCTCGAAGTGCAGATGCGGTCCGGTCGAATTTCCGGTACTGCCGACTGCGCCGAGTACGTCGCCCGGTGCCACTTCGTCTCCGACGGCGACGGCGATGCTGGACTGGTGGCCGTAGTAGGTCTCGGTGTTGCCGCTCTTGACTCGGACGAGCTTGCCGTAGCCGTCGCCTGCGTCTCCGGCCTGAACGACGGTTCCGCCGGTCACCGCGTGGATGGGCGTTCCGCTGTCTGCGGCGAAGTCCACGCCCTGGTGGTACTGCGCTCCGTTACCGGTCGGGTTGTTGCGTCCGCCGTAGCCCGAACTGATGCGGTACTTGCCCGCGTCGATGGGGAGCACCGCCCCGCCGAGCCCTACGGTCGGGGGCGCGGTCGGGAGTTCGATCTCGGGCAGGTCTGCCGTGGACGGTGCGTCGGCGACGTCGGGTGCAGAGAGAACGTCGCTGTCCAGAACGATGGCTGCGACCTGATTGATGAGCACGCCGGTGGCGTCGAGAACGGCAGCGAGAATGGCGGCCCGTTGCTGCGCATCGGGCTGCGGTATGGGGATCTGAGGTAGTTCGATCGTGGGTTGAGCGGTGGCCACCGCCGGGCTGAGCACGCCGGTTGTGCCGATGCACAGTGCTGCCGACAAGATCGAACCCGCTATGACTCTGTGCATTCTGCGACCCACGAAAAGCCTCCTCGTCTGCGTCCTCCGCGCACCGTCGGATGGGTGCGCGCAGGACGTAAGAACATGTTCGGTGACGCTTCGGGGCACGCTGAACTCACGTAGCAAAAAACACATGAATCACATTGGTACTTTTCTTCCCCAAAAGTGCCATTGGTAACCGTACGTCACATTAACCCCACAGGAAACCTGAAAGTTGAATTACAACAACGTAATTCGAGGTCAGGGTGGATGTGGGGGTGACGGGGCGGCCCTCTGGGCTGGGTGATGGACGCACGAAAAAGGCCGGTCTCGCGAGGAGACCGGCCTTGTTCGTATGGGGTGAGTGACGGGACTCGAACCCGCGACACCCAGGATCACAACCTGGTGCTCTACCAGCTGAACTACACCCACCATATGCGCATCAGCAGAACCGTTTCGGGCTCTCCATCAGCAGCGTCGACAATACTAGCGGGTTGAATCCCGGGTTGCTAATCCGCCCCTGCTTGCGTGTCGAGATCGTGAACGACTGCGGCGATATCGCTGGTAGAGGGCCCTGGCTGCGCCACGAATGCCGTGCGGCGGTAGTACTTCAGCTCTTTGATCGACTCCTTGATGTCTGCCAGAGCCCGGTGGGCAAGGCCCTTGGGAGGCTGTCCGTAGTAGATCCGCGGGTACCACCGGCGGGAGAGTTCCTTGATGGAGCTCACGTCGATCATGCGGTAGTGGAGGTAGGTGTCGAGCGCGGTCATGTCGCGGGAGATGAATCCGCGATCGGTCGCGATCGAGTTTCCTGCGAGTGGAACGGTCCCGGCCACCGGGACATGCTCCTTGATGTACGCCAGAACGCGCTGCTCGGCTTCCTCCAGCGTCACCGTCGACGCCCGCACCTCGTCGGTCAAGCCCGACTTGGCGTGCATATCGGTGACGACGGCAGGCATGTTCGCCAACGCGTCGTCGTCGGCGTGGATGACGATGTCGACACCCTCCCCGAGGATGTTGAGCTCACTGTCGGTCACCAGCGCCGCAATTTCGATCAGCTTGTCCTTGCTCAGGTCCAAGCCGGTCATTTCACAATCGATCCACACGAGTTTGTCCTGCACTCGCACCACACTAGTGCGAGCTGCGATGCCACTAGGGTTTGCGGTGGCGATCGAGCCAGATCAGCATCAGCACACGTTCATGGAGGACGCGGACATGACAGTCGACCCGACGCAGCCGGAACCTACGCTCAGCCCGGCAGAGAAGGCGAAGGCAGCCAAAGCCGCTGCCGTCGAAGCAGCACGGGTCGCAGCCGAAGCGCTGGCCGCCGCCGACGCCGCCGAAGCCGAAGCGCTGGCTGCGGAAAAGGGGCAGCCGCAGGCATCGACCGGCAGAGCCGCCGAGATCGCCGCCGGATACGCCTCGGAGGGTGCCGCGTTGGAATTGGGAACCGTGGTGCTGGACGGCGTCACCGATCCGTCTGCCCGCATCCGAATCCCGTTGGCCACGTTGAACAGACACGGCCTCGTGGCAGGAGCCACCGGA
Organism: Rhodococcus sp. 14-2496-1d; assembly: GCF_002259365.1. Lineage (NCBI taxonomy): Bacteria > Bacillati > Actinomycetota > Actinomycetes > Mycobacteriales > Nocardiaceae > Rhodococcus > Rhodococcus sp. 14-2496-1d. The sequence goes on from NZ_NPFV01000027.1 coordinate 52,370, forward strand.
ACCGGAAAGACCAAGACGTTGCAGGGTATTGCCGAACAGCTGTGCGCCGCAGGCGTCCCCGTGGTCATGGCCGACGTCAAAGGTGACCTGTCGGGCCTGTCGAAGCCAGGAGCGGACAACGAGAAGATTCGCAGCCGAGCAGCGGACACCGGTATTGCGGACTGGGCTCCCACCGGCCATCCGGTGGAGTTTCTCTCGCTCGGCACCGAGGGAATCGGGGTACCGGTCCGCGCCACCATCACCGCCTTCGGGCCGATTCTGCTCAGTAAAGTGTTGGGGCTGAACACCACTCAGGAATCCACCCTGGGCTTGATCTTCCACTGGGCCGATTCTCAGGGGCTCGCCCTGCTCGATCTCAAGGACCTGCGATCGGTGATCATGCACCTGACCAGCGACGAGGGCAAGGCCGACCTGAAAGGCATCGGCGGCGTCTCCTCGGCAACCGCAGGCGTCATTCTGCGCGCGCTGGTCAACCTCGAAGCAGACGGCGGCGACACCTTCTTCGGCGAGCCCGAGCTCGAGACCGAGGACCTGCTGCGAGTCGGGCCGGACGGACGGGGCGTCATCACGCTGTTCGAGCTCGGAGCGCAGGCAGCACGGCCGGTGATGTTCTCCACCTTCCTGATGTGGGTGCTGGCCGACCTGTTCCAGACTCTGCCCGAGGTGGGCGATGTCGACAAACCCAAGCTGGTCTTCATCTTCGACGAGGCGCACCTGCTGTTCGCCGACGCGTCGAAAGCATTTCTGCAGCAGGTGGAGCAGACCGTCAAGCTCATCCGCTCGAAGGGGGTCGGCGTCTTCTTCTGCACGCAGCTACCCACCGACGTCCCCAACGACGTTCTCTCCCAGTTGGGAGCGCGAATTCAGCACGCACTGCGCGCCTTCACACCCGATGATCAGAAGGCGTTGAACAAGACGGTGCGCACGTACCCCAAGACCGACGCCTACGACCTCGAGAAGGCACTGACGTCCTTGGGTACCGGCGAGGCCATCGTGACGGTGCTTTCGGAGAAAGGTGCCCCGACGCCCGTGGCCTGGACCAAGATTCGCCCGCCGCGCTCGTTGATGGACACCATCGGCAACGACGCCATCGCGGCGGCCGCGTCGTCGAGCACACTGTCCGCGAAGTACCGGGAAACGGTCGAACGTGAGTCGGCCTACGAGCGGATGAACGCTCGCGTGGCCAACGCGCCCGCTCCGGCCGAGAAGTTCGACATCCCGCCGCTGCCGGCCGATCTGCCGGATCTACCGCCGAGCGAGCCGGACGGCCCGTCGGCTGCCGAGCGCATCATGGGCAACCCTGCCGTCAAGAGCTTTCTCCGCTCGGCCGCCTCGGCTGCCGGGCGGGAAATTTCGCGCAGCATCTTCGGGACCGGACGTCGCCGCAGGCGCTGAGATCAGTTGCCCAGCTTCTTGTAGAAGCTGCCGATGATCGGAGCGGAGATGCTACGCGGGCTGTACTGCCCGGCCGCCGACATGCCCTTGCTGAGCAGGCCCGGTACGACGCGCATCTTGTTCTTCGCCAGGCCGTCGAGGGACAGCTTCGCGGTGTAGGCGCTGTCGATCCACAGAAAGTCGGGAACCATCTTGTCCACGATCGAGGCCTCGGCCGGATCGGGTGTCTCGGTGCGGACCGGTCCCGGAGCCAGCAGGGTGACGTTGACGCCGGTGCCCGCGAGCTCACCGCGGAGCGATTCGGAGAACGTGTTGACGAAGGCCTTGGTCGCGGCGTACGTCGCATTGTTGGGGATGGCCATGTTGCCTGCCGCCGAACCGGTGATGAGGATTCCACCTGCTCCGCGGCCGATCATGCCGGGCATGACGGCCAACGTGAGGTCGTGTACCGCAACGGCATTGAGCTCGACCTGATCACGCTCGTGCGCTGGATCGAGACCGGCCACCGGTCCGAACGTCGCGATACCCGCGTTGTTGCACAGGATCGAGATCTCGCGCTCGGCCAGCTCGGTGACCAGTTCCTGTCGCTGCTGACGATTCGACAGATCCGACTGACGCACCTCGACGGTCACGCCGTGCTCGGCTGTGAGCTTGGCAGCCAATGCCTCGAGCAGCTCGCCGCGTCGGGCCACCACGATCAGGGAATGTCCACGGGCGGCGAGTTCGGTGGCCAGGGCTTCACCGATTCCGGAGGAGGCTCCGGTGACGACGGCGCGGGCATCTGGACTGGGCTTGGGCAGGCTCACGGTGAGACAGGCTAGCGGAAAAGATCAGATCGTGGCCGCGAGCCGGGTGCCTTGCTCGATGGCCCTCTTGGCGTCGAGCTCCGCTGCGACGTCCGCACCGCCGATGACGTGTGTGGTGGTCCCCGCGGCCTTCAGTTCGTCGACCAGGTCGCGTACCGACTCCTGGCCCGCGCAGATCACGATGGTGTCGACCTCGAGAACGCGCGACCGTTCGTGCTTGTCACCGAAGGAGATGTGCAGCCCCGCGTCGTCGATCTTCTCGTAGTTGACGCCCGAGAGCTGATGCACACCTTTGGCTTTCAGCGCAGCGCGATGGACCCAACCGGTCGTCTTCGCCAGCCCGGCCCCGATGCGTCCCGGCTTGCGTTGCAGTAGGTACACCTCACGCGGAGACGGTGCGGGCACCGGAGTCGTCAACGCCCCCGGCGCGGCCTCGGGCTCGGTGACGCCCCATTCCTGCTTCCATTCCTTCAGATCCAACGTGGGGGAGGCGTCGGTGGTGAGGAACTCGGAGATGTCGATACCGATACCGCCGGCACCGATGACCGCGACCCGATCGCCGATGGGCCTGCCGTCGCGCACCAGTTCTGCGTACGACAGCACCGACGGATGCTCGATGCCGGGGATGTTCGGAATCCGGGGAGTGACGCCGGTGGCGAGTACCACCTCGTCGAACTCGCCCGCGATCAGTTCTGCGGCGGTGACCCTGGTGTCGAGGTGCACTGCGACGTCGGCGGAGCGCAGTGCGCTCGAGAAATACCGGATGGTCTCGGCGAATTCCTCCTTGCCGGGAATGAGCCGCGCGATACCGAACTGTCCACCGATCTCGCTTCTGGCCTCGAACAAGCTGACGGCATGTCCGCGTTGCGCGAGATTGAGTGCGGCAGCCAGGCCTGCGGGTCCGGCTCCGACGACCGCGACCTTCTTGGTCTTCTTCGTCGGCAGCAGCTGCAGGTCGATCTCACGTCCGGCACGAGGATTGACCAGGCAGGAGACCTTCTTGTGGACGAACGCGTGGTCGAGGCAGGCCTGATTGCAGGCAATGCAGGTGTTGATCCGGTCCGCCGAGTCGGTCGCGGCCTTCTCGACCCAGAACGGATCTGCGAGCATCGGCCTGGCCATTGCGATCAACTGTGCGTCGCCGCGGGCGAGGATGTTCTCGGCGATCTCGGGCATGTTGATGCGATTGGACGCGGCGACGGGGATGGCCACGTGCTTCTCGAGCTTGCCGGTGATGTCCGCGAATGCAGCCCGTGGTACCGAGGTGACGATGGTCGGCACTCGCGACTCGTGCCAGCCGATGTCGGTGTTGATGATGTTCGCACCCGCGGCTTCGACGTCCTGCGCCAGTGCGACGATGTCGTTCCAACTCTGGCCCTGCTCCACCAGATCGGCCATCGACAGCCGGAACACGATGAGGAAGTCCGGGCCCACGGCTGCCCTCGTCTGCCGCACGATCTCCACGGCCATTCGCCGGCGGTTCTCCGCCGAACCGCCCCACTCGTCTCGTCGCTTGTTGGTGCGCTCGGAGAGGAACTGGTTGATGAAGTAGCCTTCACCGCCCATGATCTCGACGCCGTCGTATCCGGCGCTCTGGGCGAGCCGAGCGCAGCGCACGAAGTTGCGGATCTGCCAGCGGACGCCCCGCGAGGTCAGTCGCCTGGGCCGAAAAGGGTTGATGGGGGCCTTGATCGACGACGCCGAGACGCTCAGCGGCTGATAGGAATAGCGCCCGGCATGGAGGATCTGCAGTGCGATCTTGCCGCCCTCGCGGTGCACGGCAGCGGTGATCCGTCGATGTCGGCGGGCTTCGATGCGATTGGTCAGCTTGGCCCCGAACGGCAACAGCCAGCCGGTGCGATTGGGGGCATAACCCCCGGTGATGATGAGTGCGACTCCGCCGCGGGCACGCTCGGCGAAGTAGGCCGCCAATCGGCCGGTGTCGCGGGCGCGATCTTCGAGGCCGGTGTGAATCGATCCCATGATCACGCGGTTCTTCAGCGTGGTTGCGCCGACATCCAACGGCGACAACAGAATCGGATACGGGCCAGCGGTCTGCTCGATCGTCACAGCTTCTCCAATACCTCGGTGCACCACTCGGTGAATCCTTCTTCGACGCGAATTCCGCCGCGCAGCACCAGATATTGATGCAGCGCGGTGCCGGTGAGGGCAGCGGGAGCCGGAAAATCCTGTTTCTCGATCAGTCGATAGACGTCGAGGCGGGTGGCATGTACATCGCGATGGCGGGCGACCTCGACCTTGAGAGCCTCGATGTCGCCGTTGGCCGCACCGCGGATCTTGACGGCCAGCTCCTCGCGTAATTGCGAGGGGTCGGTCGGCGCGGCGATCCAGCGGTCGAGTTCGGCCCGGCCCGCAGTGCTGACGGAGTACACCTTCTTGTCCGGCCTGCCGTCCTGCGCGACCGCCTCGCCGGTGATCCACCCGGCCCCGTCCATTCTCGTCAGAGTCCGATAGATCTGCTGATGCGTTGCGCTCCAGAAGAACCCGATGGACTTGTCGAAGCGACGGGCGAGCTCGTATCCCGAGCCGCTGAGCTCGGTCAGGGAAACCAGGATCGCGTGTTCCAAAGCCACACCCGAGAGTATGTATGCAACGCGGTGCTTATGCAACTAGGTGCACCTGGGCGCGAGTCCGACGCGGACTAGTGTTGGCAAACATGGGAACCCAGCCGGAGGCCGCTGTCGTCGGAGTCGCTACAACGCGCAAGCAGGTCACCGCCTGGGGGTTCTGGGACTGGGGCTCGGCGGCGTTCAACGCCGTTGTTCTCACGTTCGTGTTCTCGGTGTATCTCACCGATGCAGTCGGCGACGACCTACCCGGTTCGATCTCGGCCACCACCTGGTTCAGTTGGACAATTGCCGTGTCCAGCGTCGTGATCGCGCTCCTCGCACCGGTCTGCGGGCAATACTTCGACGCGCGTGGCAAACGCAAGTGGCTGCTCGGAGTGTTGACCACGCTGACGGTCGTCGCCATGGCAGGCCTGTTCTTCGTCCGAGACGACTACCACTATCTCTGGCTGGGCCTGCTGCTGCTCGGTCTCGGGTCCATCATGTTCGAGCTGGCCAGCATCCCCTACAACTCGATGCTGCGGCAGGTTTCCACGCCGGAGAACATCGGCCGAGTATCCGGGTTCGGTTGGTCCATGGGCTATTTCGGCGGAATCGTACTGCTGCTTCTGTGCTACGTCGGCTTCATCGCCGGCGACGGCGACACCCGCGGGGTTCTGGGTCTGAGTACCGACGGTGGACTCAACATCCGACTCGTCGCGCTGCTCGCTGCCGTGTGGTTCGCCGTCTCGGCCGTCCCGGTGATGTTCTCCGTTCCCGAAGTGCCGCGAGCCGTCGCCGATCCGAAGGCCGCCGAAGCCGGGTTCGCGGCCTCGTACCGTGTTCTGTTTCGCGATGTCCGTGAGCTGTGGAGCGCAGACCGGCGCGCCGTGTACTACCTGATCGCCAGTGCACTGTTCCGAGACGGACTTGCAGGTGTCTTCACCTTCGGGGCCGTTCTCGCCGTCAGTGTCTACGGCATCGGTGCGGGTGACGTTCTGCTGTTCGGCGTCGCCGCCAACGTCATCGCAGGCCTCGGTGCCATCGTCGCCGGGCGGTTCGACGACAGAATCGGACCCAAGAAGGTCATCGTCTTCTCGCTCACGTCCATGATCGCGGCCGGAACCGTTCTGCTGTTCGTCTCGGGACCGACGATGTTCTGGATCTTCGGGCTGATCCTGTGCCTGTTCGTCGGACCAGCGCAGTCGTCCGCTCGCACCTTCCTGGCCCGGTTGGCTCCGCCGGGACGAGAAGGTCAGTTCTTCGGACTGTTCGCGACGACGGGTCGTGCCGCGTCGTTCCTCGCACCGTCTCTGTTCGGCCTGTTCGTGTGGATGTTCGACGCCGACCGCGCGGGTATCGCCGGGTTGATCATCGTTCTCGCTGCCGGTCTGCTGGCGTTGCTGAAGGTGCGGGCTCCGGATCAGGTCTGAACGGAGTCGATACGGGCCAGGATCTCGGCCGTGAGTTCCCCTGGGGCTTCCTCCGGGATCCAGTGCGAGATGCCGTCCAGTTCGACGAATCGGTATGGTGCATCGACGAATTCGCCGCAGCGCTCCGCTCCCGCTCGACCGATGGCGGTGTCGCCGTTGCTCCAGACGTATGTGGTGGGCACGGTCACCGGCGGCAGGTTCGCGAACTCTCTGGTCATCGCGGCATACCAACTCGATGCGGCCGTCAGCGCCCCGGGGACGGTGAGATGACGAACGTACTCGTCGTCGAGGCTCTCGGCACCGAACATCGCGCGCAGACGCTGCGCGTCGTTCTCCACCAGAACTCGCTCGGCCTTCTCCGGCTCCCGAAGCAGGCCGAAGTACTTCGACCGCTCCTGCTGATCCGGATCCTGACGGATGGCCCAGTTGAATGCAGCCGAGTGCGGGACCGACGCCGCGGTGAGCGTGCGCACGCGGTCCGGATGCTCGGCCGCCACGTGCCAGGCGACCACCGCACCCCAGTCGTGTCCGACCAGATGCGCCGAGGGCACCTCGAGTGCGTCGAGCAGGCCGAGAACGTCGCCGGTGAGACGTTCGATGCGATAGTGCTCGACACCGATCGGGCGGGCACCGGGGGAGTAGCCCCGCTGGTTCGGGGCGATCACACGACAGCCTGCGTCCACCACGCCGGGCGTCACCGCGGTCCACGACGCGTTGGTCTGCGGAAACCCGTGCAGTGCAACCACCGGAACACCGTCCGACGGTCCCGATATCGCAACGTCGAACACGTACTCGCCGACTCGTACCTCGGTCATGAACATCCCTTCGCGGCCGTCTCGTTCTCGAACGGTCAAGCCCGTCGTGGTTCCCATCGGCTCATTCCGAGCATGATCATGCGGATCTGCTTCTCGGTCCGCTGAATCAGTTCCTTCTCGTTCTGACTACCCGGCCTGTCGATTTCCAACAGTCCGACCACCGCGGTGAGCATCGTCGAGACGAGTAGGTCGGCCGTCATCTCGAGGTCGGCGACGTCCCACTGCTCGAGGCCGGGCATGCGGGAGAGGTCGATGGTCAGCTCGCTGACGAACAGGCGTAGCTCGGTGGCGAAGGCGCGCCGCACCTCGGTGACGCCGCCGTACCGTTCACGACTGAGAAATCGGAACTGATCCTCGTGGGTACGAACCTGGCGGACCAGGATGCCGAAGGATTCGGTGGCGGTCGTGGCGCTCGGGTTGCGTCGAGCGTCGCGCAGCATCTGCCGCAGCATGCGCATGCTGTCCTCGACGAGCGCGACGCCGAGGTCCTCCATGGACGCGAAGTGTCGGTAGAACGCGGTGGGGACGATGCCGGCGGATCGGGCGACCTCACGCAGGCTGACGCTGGCGAAAGAGCGCTCGCGTAGCAGGTCGAGGGTGCCCTCGATCAATGCCTGACGCGTGCGTTCCTTGCGCTCGGCACGGGTCCCCGGTTCTGTCACAACGTCCAGTTTATGGGCGCGCATTCTGTGATCTCCCTTCCGGTTCCTCCCCGACACTCACGGAACGGTCGATTCGCTCTGTAACGGCTGTCACATAAACGTTGACAGGTACCGGTGTCGCTCTGCCACACTCATGTTAGTGCACAATCGTTCACTGAATGGGTCGTAGGTTTCGATCCGGTTAGGGAGGATGGAATGACGCTTCAAGAACGTCCGCCGCGGACCTCGGGTTTGCGCAAGTTCTCGCTTCTTTCCCTGTTCGAGGCCATGGCCACACCCCACGCGCTCGACCGGTACCTCGAACTGGTCGATCCCATGACGACCGTTCGAGACCTGCGCGGTGAAGTTACTGCGATACACCGGTCCACCGAAGAATCGTTGACTCTCACCATCCGCCCCACGCGTCAGTGGAAGGGATTCAAGGCCGGCCAGTTCGTTCAGGTCGGCGTCGTGATCGACGGTGTTCGTCACACCCGCTGCTACTCGCCTGCCTGCTCGCAGTACCGCGCGGACGGCCGGATCGAACTGACGATCAAGGCGCATCCCGAGGGGCTGGTCTCGCAGTACCTGCACAAGAACGCGCACGTCGGTCTGGTGGTCAGCCTGTCTCAGGCGGACGGCACGTTCGAGCTTCCCGAACCACGCCCGGCGAAGACGTTGCTGATCAGCGGTGGCAGCGGCATCACGCCGGTGCTGTCGATGCTCAGGTCGCTGCTGGACGAGGGGTACAGCAGCGACCTGACCTTCCTGCACTACGCGTTCACCGAGAACGACGTGGCGTACAAGAAGGACCTGGAGAAGATCGCTGCAGAGCACGAGAACGTGAACATCGTCTTCGCGTACACCGAGCAGAAGACGGGCGGCGACCTGTACGGGTTCTTCGGCCAGGAACATCTCGACGCAGTGGCCCCGTGGTTCGCCGAGGCCGACACGTTCCTGTGTGGACCTCCTGGGCTCATGAAGGGCGTGACGTCGTTCTTCGACGACGCAGGATTGAGCGAGCGGCTGCACCTCGAGGAATTCACGCCCTCGTTCGCCACCGTCAGTGACGACGTCACCGGAACCACGACGTTCTCCGGCAGCGATGTGACCTCGGAGAACGACGGCGAGACGCTGCTCGAACAGGCCGAGGCGGCGGGCCTCTCACCGGCGAACGGATGCCGGATGGGAATTTGCTTCACCTGCACCTCGGTGAAGAAGTCCGGCTGCACCAAGAACATCAAGACCGGTGAGACCGACACCGAATCCGACAAGAAGATCCAGCTGTGCGTGTCCGTTGCCGTGGGCGACGTCGACATCGACATCTAGATCCACCCCTGACACCGACAGTCCAGACCCATCTCGACCCGATCGAATTGGAGACCAGCAGATGCTCGGAACGATTCTCTCGATCCTGCCCACCACAGTCCTTCCCTTCCGCCGCAACGAGACGTTGCCGGACGAGCCGACCGTGCTGACCTACGAACAGGTCCAGGAACTCGGCCGCGAGCTCGACGATCTGCGCGCCCGCACCGTCGCCAAGCTCGGCGACGAGGACCGCGAATACATCTACAAGATCATCAAGGCCCAGCGCGGCCTCGAGATCACCGGACGCGCACTGATGTACCTGCCCTTCCTGCCGCCTGCGTGGCTGGCCGGAGTCGGTGCCCTCGGTGTTGCGAAGATCCTGGACAACATGGAGATCGGCCACAACGTCATGCACGGCCAGTACGACTGGATGCGTGAGCCCGGCCTGAACTCCGAGGTGTTCGAGTGGGACACCGTCTGCCCGGCGGATCAGTGGAAGCATTCGCACAACTACATGCACCACACCTTCACCAACATCGTCGGCATGGACCGCGACATCGGTTACGGCGTGCTGCGGATGGACCAGGAGCAGAAGTGGAACCCGTACTACCTCGGTAACCCGGTCTACGCGTTCCTGCTGATGACGTTCTTCGAGTGGGGCGTGATGCTCCACGACCTCGAAACCGAGAACATCGTGGCGGGCAAGCGCAAGTGGCACGACGTGAAGCCGCTGCTGCAGGGCATGTGGCGCAAGGCGGGCAAGCAGGCGCTCAAGGACTACGTGATCTTCCCGGCGCTGACCGGGCCGTTCTTCGTCTCGACCGTGGTCGGTAACGTGGCCGCGAACCTCATCCGCAACGTGTGGACCTACTCGATCATCTTCTGTGGACACTTCCCGACCGGAGTTCAGACGTTCAGCCAGGAAGAGACCGCAGAGGAGACCCGCGGCGAGTGGTACGTGCGCCAGATGCTGGGTTCGGCCAACATCGAGGGCACCCCGCTGTTCCACATCATGTCGGGCAACCTCTCGCACCAGATCGAGCACCATCTGTTCCCCGACCTGCCTGCGCATCGGTACCCGCAGATCGCGCCCGAGGTCAAGGCCCTGTGCGAGAAGTACGATCTGCCGTACAACACCGGCGGCTTCTTCCACCAGATCGGCACCGTGTGGGGCAAGATCTTCAAGCTCGCGCTGCCCAATTCGCTCACGGGATCGGCGGCTCCGGCCGGTGTTATCGTCGAGCGTAAGAAGACCAGCGCAGCGTGACGACTTCGAAGGGGGCGGTCCTGTTGGTAGGAAAGTTCGAGCGCAACAAGGACACCGTGCAGGAATTCACCGAATCTGCCGCGACTCACGTCGGCCGGATCGTGGTGATCATCGCCGGAGCCGTCCGCGACGTCACTCGTGAAATCGGTGACCTGATCACCGATGGCATCGAGATGCGCGAGGCCGCGAAGAAGGCGGAGCGTGACGCCCCGCTGGGCACCGTGATCAACGGTGAGTTCGAGACCCGCGAACGGTAGAGCGGTACAAGATCACACAGCGCCGCCCGAGCATCACTCGGGCGGCGCTGTCGTGTGTCCACGCTCAGCGTGCGCGCAGCCGCCACAACGACGTGGTCTCGCGCGAGCGCGCCTCGTGCAGCACATCGGAGCTGTCGGTGACGCGTGAGTGCGTCGGGGTGGTGTCGGTGCGGCCGACGACGGCCAGACCCGCAGCGTCGATGGCGGTGAGAAGGTCTGCGCGAGTGACCAATTCGAGCAGTTCGGCGAGGTCGGAAACCACCAGCCATGCTTCACCGTCAGGCGTCAGGTGCCCGCGGAGCCGGCTCAGGAAGGATTTGAGCATTCGAGACCCGGGGTCGTACACCGCATGTTCGATGCCCGATGTCGGTTTCGTGGGGATCCAGGGCGGATTGCACACGATCAGTCCCGCGCGGCCGGACGGGAAGATGTCGGCCTGCACCACCTCGACTCGATCGGCGTACCCGAGAGCATCGATGTTGGCTCGTGCGCACGCGACCGACCGCGGATCCTTGTCGGTCGCGACCACCGAGGTCACCCCGCGCCTGGCGAGTACCGCAGCCAGCACGCCCGAGCCGGTGCCGATGTCGAACGCTCGGTCCGTGTCCGGCAGCGGGGCGTCGGCGACGAGCCGAACGTACTCGCCGCGGACAGGGGAGAAGACTCCGTAGTGGGGATGGATCGAGGCGTCGAGCGCCGGAACGAAGACGCCCTTGCGTCGCCACTCGTGTGCGCCGACCATGCCGAGCAGTTCGCGCAACGACAGCACGCACGGCGCGGCGTCCGGGCCGAGAGCGTCCGTCACGGCCGCCCGCACGTCCGGTGCCCGGCCGAGATCGAGACGGACATCCGAATCGAGTTCCACCAGAAGCATTCCCAGCACTCGCGCACGTCGCGCTTGATACTGGCGGTGCAGATGGAACCGCTCCGCACCCGACGCGTCCGGCAGGTGTTTCGCTGCCGGTACCCGCCGGGTCATCGCCGTCAACAGCTGTCGTGCGTTGTTGTAATCGCCGCGCCACAACAACGCCTCACCGATCGTGGCCATCTTGTACGCCACGTCGGCGGTGGTCGAATCGTTCACGATCCGCACCACGCGCGGTGGGGGAGCGCCGTTCTCGGACTGCCAGCGAGACGTCCGCTCGCTACCGTCCTCGGTCCAGCCGATGATCGACGCTGCGTCCTCGTTCATGCGGCGGTGTGCGGGTACTCCGCACTGCGGTGTTGGAACGCAAGGATATTGGGGTTGATGATGACGCCGCTCCTGATCTCGATCGATCGCTCGATGGTGGCATCACGGCTCCACGCCGAGGGGCCGTCGAGGACGGTTCGCAGATACGGCAGCAACGATTCGCTGATCTCCCAGGTGGCCGAGTTCCACAGATAGGACGGGCTGTGGTCGACGGCGTAGTACTTGACGTTGTCGCCGACGGTGAACATGGGATCGGTGAACGAGGTGGGTCTGGCCCATTCGAAGCCCATTCCCTCGTCGCAGGAGACGTCGACCACGAGAGTTCCCGGTGCGAGAGTGGGTAGATCGTCGTTCGTCAGGAACGTCAACGGTGCATTGGTGTCCTGCAGAACACAATTGACGATCACGTCGTGGTCGGCGAGGAACCGGGACAGCGGCACCCGTCCCTCGGGCGTGAGAGCTCGGCTTCGTCGGGGATCGGCGTCGTCGAGATCGAAGTTCACGATGTTGGCCGAATGAATGGGCGAACCGACGGCCGTGACACCGCGTTGTGTCAGGACGTCGACGTCGTGGATGCCGTGCGCGTTCAGAGCGGTGACGGCACCGCGGGCCGTGGCCCCGAAACCGATGACCGCGGCACGCAACCGTCGGCCGTAGTCGCCCGTGGAACCGATCAGCTGCAGTGCGTGCAGCACCGAGCAGTAGCCGGCCAATTCGTTGTTCTTGTGGAACACATGGAGATTGAACCAGCCGTCCTGCGTCCAGTGGTTCATGGCCTCGAATGCGATCAGCGTCAGTTTGCGTTCGACGGCGATCTGGGTGAGGGCTCGATCCTGGACGCAGTGCGGCCAACCCCACAGGGTCTGCCCGGGGCGAAGCGCGGCGAGATCCTCGGCCTGCGGCTTCGGCAGCAGGATCACATCGCAGCGAGCGATGAGTTCGGCACGGGTGCCGATGCCCGCAACCTGCGCGGCCAAGTGCTCGTCGGACATTCCGAACGGTTCGCCGTAGCCGGATTCGAGAAACATGCGGGCTCGGATGTCGGCATCGATGCGATCGAGATGTAGTGGATGAATCGGCAGTCGCCGCTCATTCGGCTTGCGTGAACGTGAGAGGACTCCGAGAGTGAGCTGATGCACGTGTGACCCTTCGTTACCGTCGAGTCAACCACAGTGGGCCGAGGCGTCACGTGTTCGTGCTGGTCAGAGTGTGCCCCCGGCAGGATTCGAACCTGCGACCAAGGGATTAGAAGGCCCTTGCTCTATCCCCTGAGCTACGGAGGCTGGCTCGTGCGGGGTGGACCCGCTCGAGCACGGTTGACGAGTGTACCTTTCCGCCCGTGCCGTCGAAGCAGGCACGGGGCGAGCTGGCATCCTGAGGGAAGCCGGTGTTCTCGGAATCCTTCCGACCTGTGCCGAAGGAGGTTCGATGCACGACATCTTGGACGACGTACTGCACAGCTGGCAGTTCGGCGACGTGGCCGCGGTCGCGACGGTGGTTCGCACCTTCGATTCGGCTCCGCGTCCGGTCGGTGCGTCGATGGTCGTCGGTTCGGACGGTGCCGTTGCCGGATCGGTCTCGGGCGGTTGTGTCGAGGGTGCGGTGTACGACCTCGCACAGGACGTGATGGATTCCGGCGCGCCCGTCCTCACGCGATACGGGATATCCGACGACGACGCTTTTGCCGTCGGACTCACCTGCGGCGGAACTCTCGACGTGTTCGTGCAGCGGATCTCACGGCACACGTTTCCCGAATTCGAGGCTCTCGTTGCGGACGTTCGCGGCAACGTGCCCGTGGCGGTGGCCACCGTCGTCGCACACTCCGATCCGGAACGGCTCGGCCGAAGGATCGTCGTCGGAGAATCGGGCACCCGTGGCTCGCTCGGCAGCGCGCGGGCCGACGCCGCCGTGGCCGACGATGCGAAAGGGCTTCTCGCCGCGGGTCGTTCGGCTGTTCTGACCTACGGCCCCGACGGTCAGCGACGAGGGGAGGGGATGGAGGTGTTCGTCTCGAGCCACGCTCCGCCGCCGCGGATGCTGGTGTTCGGAGCCATCGACTTCGCCGCCGCGGTGGCGCAGCAGGGCGCATTTCTCGGCTACCGCGTCACCGTCTGCGACGCACGGGCAGTCTTCGCGACCCCGCAGCGGTTCCCCGCCGCCGAGCAGGTCGTGGTCGCGTGGCCGCACGACTATCTGTCCGAGCAGTTCGCGGCGGGAGAGGTGGACGAACGCACTGTCGTCTGTGTGTTGACGCACGACCCCAAGTTCGACGTGCCGCTGCTCGAAGTGGCGTTGCGCATCCCCTCTCTGGCGTTCGTCGGCGCGATGGGATCACGCCGTACCCACGACGACCGCACGGCTCGGTTGCGTGCGGCGGGTCTGACAGAGACCGAACTCACTCGTCTGGCCAGTCCGATCGGGCTCGACCTCGGGGCGCGGACGCCGCAGGAGACAGCGGTATCGATCGCCGCGGAGATCATCGCCCACCGTTGGGGCGGTACCGGTGAACCGCTGCGCGCCCGACGCGGACGCATCCACCACGACGCGACCGAGGCCGTGAGCACGGGCAAGTACGACGCTGTGTAGGACTCGCGTTTCGACTACCGCCGATCACCTCTTACTCTGGTGGTATGGCAACACCGGATCTCGAGAAGACCGAACCCTCGACCGCCGAATTGCAGGCGGACGATGTCCGGGCGGATGTGGATCCGCGTTCGGCCACGACCACGGTGTTCGTCACCGCGGGCGTCATCGCGGGTGTGGTTGCCGCACTCATCGTGATGCTCTCCGCGTCCGACGCCCTGGTGTTGCTCGGAATACCGGACCCGGGCCCGGCCACGACCTACGGTCTACCTGCCCTACGGGCGATAGGCGAGATCGCCGCCGTCATCGCCATCGGATCGTTCCTGCTGGCCGCGTTCCTCGTACCGCCGCAGAAGAACGGCGTGCTCGACGTCGACGGGTACCGCGCCGTGCGGACCGGTTCGGTCGCCTCGATCGTCTGGGCCGTCTGCGCGTTGCTCCTCGTGCCGCTGACACTCTCCGACACCTCGGGGCAGCCCTTCACCGAAGCCATCAAGCCGGCGAACCTGTGGGTCGCACTCGACCAGGTGGAGATCGCCAGCGCCTGGCGTTGGACCGCCATCATGGCCGTTGTGCTCGCCATCGCGTCGCGCACGGTGTTGCGGTGGGCCTGGACTCCCGCACTGCTCGGGTTCTCCCTGGCGACGCTGCTGCCGATCGCGCTGAGCGGCCACTCCTCGGCAGGCGGATCGCACGACATTGCCACCAACAGCTTGATCCTGCACCTCGGAGCCGCGTCGCTGTGGGCGGGCGGACTGTTCGCGCTGCTGGCACACGTTCGCAGGCGCGGTGCGCATGCCGATGTCGCGGCTCGCCGATTCTCCACGATCGCCGGAGTCTGTTTCGTGGTGATGGGCATCAGTGGCGTCATCAACGCGTTGGTTCGCGTATCGATCTCCGACCTGTTCACCACCACCTACGGCCTGCTGATCGTGGGCAAGATCGTGGCCCTGATCGTGCTGGGCGGTTTCGGCTGGATGCAGCGTCGACGCGCACTACCGGCCCTGGTCGCCGATCCCTCGGCCCGTGGGCCGCTGCTCCGCTTCGCCGGAGCCGAGATACTGGTCCTCGCGGCGACCATCGGACTGGCCGTCGGGCTCGGCCGCACACCGCCTCCCGCCGAGATCGACCCCGATCTCACGCCGACAGAGGCTGCACTCGGATACGACCTCAGCGGCCCGCCGACGTTCGCGCGGATGGCGCTGGACTGGCGCTTCGATCTGATCTTCGGTACCGCTGCCATCGTCATGGCCGTGGTGTACCTGATCGGCGTTCGTCGACTGCGGCTGCGCGGCGACGCGTGGCCCGTCGGCCGTACCGTGGCGTGGGTCCTGGGCTGCCTGACGCTTCTGATCAGCACGTCCTCGGGAATCGGTCGCTACTCCACGGCCGTGTTCAGCGTGCACATGACCGGTCACATGATGCTCTCGATGCTGGCACCGGTCCTGCTCGCGCTCGGTGGTGCGTTGACGCTGGCATTGCGGGTGCTGCCCGCGGCGGGCAAGGACGGCGTTCCCGGGATTCGTGAATGGCTGTTGCTCGGACTGCACAGTCGAATCTCGCAGTTCCTGACCCATCCGCTCGTCGCCTCGTTGATCTTCGTCGGCGGCTTCTACGTCCTCTATCTCGGTGGCATCTTCGGAGCGGTACTGGACAGTCACGGCGCGCACCTGCTGATGAACCTGCACTTCGTGCTCAGCGGTTACCTGTTCTACTGGACCGTCATCGGTGTCGATCCGTCTCCGCGCAAGATCGCTCCGGTCACCAAACTCGCAGTCGTGTTCGGTTCGCTGCCGTTCCATGCCTTCTTCGGAGTGGCACTGATGAGTATGAACACCGTGATGGGTGCCTGGTTCTACCGGACGCTCGGGCTGGATTGGAACTCCGATCTGCTCGGGGATCAGAAGCTCGGCGGCGGTATCGCCTGGGCCACCGGCGAGGTTCCGCTGGTGCTCGTCATGCTGGCGCTGCTGATCCAGTGGTCCCGCAGCGACGATCGGGATGCCAGGCGTGGTGACCGCGCCGCCGAGCGCGATCACGATGCAGATCTGGCCGCGCACAATGCGATGTTCGCCGAGCTCGCTCGACGCGATCGAACCGGCGAGCACTGATCGGCCTTCGGGTCAGTCCGTCTCGGCGATCTTGCTCAACAGTCGGTTCAGCTCGACGCGTTCCGCGGGCTCCAGGCCGTCGAACATGTCCGAGGACACCTGACGGCGTGCGTCGTCGATCCGGTCCAGCAGCGCACGGCCGGTGTCGGTCAGCTCGACCAGGACGGCTCGCCGATCGCTCGGGTCCTGTTGCCGCGTCACCAGATGCGCCGCCTCGAGGGAGTCGACGATGTCGGTGGCCGACCGCGCCACGATCCGCAGGTGTTCGGCCAAATCGCGTAGTCGCACGGACTCGGGCTCGCGCGCCAACACGTGCAGGGCTCGGCTCTGCGAAGGATTGAGGCCGAACGGTTCCAACGCAGCCATGTGGCTGCGTCGGATGCGCCGCGCAACGGCCATGAACGAATCGCTCAGGTTGGGCGAGTGTCCGGTTTCCATGCAACGGATCATAGCGACGGTTGCCGGTTACCTCATAGTGAGGTAGCCTCTGCATATCACTTCGGTGACCCCGCACTTCAGCTACCACGGAGGTCTACTTGGAAAGCCGACCCGAACGTTCTCTCCTCGCGTCCGATCCAGCACCCGTGCGCCGAGTCCTGGCTCTGTTCACGCCCTACCGCCGCAAGATCGCCGCCGTCAGCGCGATCATCGTCGTCAGCGCGATCATCGCGCTCGCGTCCCCCTTGCTTCTTCGCGAACTCCTCGATCATGCGATACCCGACCGCGACGTCACGCTCGTCAGCTTCATCGCACTCGGCATGATCGCAGTTGCAGTCGCCACCAACACTCTCGGCGTCGTACAGACCTGGATGTCCAACGGCGTCGGTCAACGACTCATGCACGATCTTCGCGTCCAGGTCTACTCGCACCTGCAACGCCAATCCCTCGGGTTCTTCGCGCGCACCCGCACCGGCGAGGTCCAATCACGTATCGCCAACGACATCGGCGGCATGCAATCGGTGGTCACCAACACCGCCACGTCCATCGCGCAGAACGCCACGACCGTTGCCGCGACGGTGGTCGCACTCTTCCTGCTGGACTGGAAGCTCGCCACGTTCTCGTTGATCATCCTGCCGGTCTTCGTCCGCGTCGCCCGCCGCATCGGCGACGAGCGGCGCAAGATCTCCACCAAACGACAGAAGTTGCTCGGCGACCTGTCGGTGCAGATCGAGGAATCACTGTCGGTCAGCGGCATTCTGCTGGGCAAGACCACCGGTTCCGCCCAGGCACTGACCGACAAGTTCGCCGCCCGATCCCACGAGGTCGCGGGCGTCGAACTCGCGGCGATGATGGCAGGCAAATGGCGCATGGCGACGATCCAGATCAGCTTCGCCGTCATGCCTGCACTGGTGTACTGGTTCGCCGGCATCACCATCGGGCAGGGGAGCGCGCTGACGATCGGCACCCTCGTCGCGTTCACCGCTCTGCAGACCCAATTGTTCCGGCCCACCATGCAATTGCTCAACACCGGCGTCGAGGTGCAGGCCTCGCTCGCCCTGTTCGGTCGGGTATTCGAGTACCTCGATCTACCGATCGACGTCGCCGAGCCCGCACACCCGGTGGCACTGCCCCGGGAGACCGTCCGCGGCGACGTCGCCTTCCGCGGTGTCGACTTCACCTACGCCGCGGCGACGGTTCCGACCTTGAGCGACATCGACCTCGAGGTCCCGGCCGGAAGCACTCTCGCCCTGGTCGGTGCCACCGGATCCGGTAAGACGACCCTGGGCTATCTCGTTGCGCGGCTGCACGATCCGACGGCCGGAACGGTGACCATCGACGGCATCGATCTGCGGGAGCTCGCATCGGAGACCATCGCCGACCTGGTCGGCGTCGTCTCGCAGGAGACGTACCTGTTCCACGCCACCATTCGAGAGAACCTGCGATTCGCCAAACCCGACGCCACCGACGAGGAGATCGTCGCGGCGGCTCGCACGGCGCAGATCCACGACTTCATCGACGGCCTCGACGACGGCTACGACACCATGGTCGGCGAGCGCGGGTACCGCTTCTCGGGCGGTGAGAAGCAGCGCATCGCGATCGCCAGAACGGTGCTGCGCAACCCGCCGATCCTGGTGCTCGACGAAGCGACCAGCGCTCTGGACAATCGCACCGAACGCGCAGTGCAAACCGCGCTCGACGGCCTGATGGAGGGGCGAACGACCATCCTGATCGCGCATCGACTGTCCACGGTGCGCTCCGCGGACCGCATCGCAGTACTCGACCACGGCGTCGTTCGCGAGGTCGGAACCCACGAGTCCCTGCTGGAGAACGACGGCATGTACGCCCAATTGGTCCGTGCCGCAGACGATGTCGTGGACAGTGTGGCTGCATGAGAGTGACCGGGTGACCCCACTGCGCACCATCGCGAGCCGCGTCGAGTGCGAGACCGACGTCAAGAAGTCCAGGTTCGTCGCCGTCGTCGATCGCGCGGGCACCGAAGCGGAGGCGCGGGCGGTGATCGCCGCAGCTCGCAAGGCCGATCCTGCTGCCGGACATCATTGTTCGGCGTTCATCGTCGACGCGTCGTCCACCGACCTGCGCGTCGACACCGCGGGTGAGGCACAACGAGTCGAGCGGTCCAACGACGACGGTGAACCCGGTGGCACGGCAGGTACACCGATGCTCGACGTGCTCCGCGGCCATCACCTGACCAACGTCGTCGCGGTCGTCAGCAGATACTTCGGCGGAACCAAGCTGGGCACCGGCGGACTGGCGCGTGCCTACGGCGGCGCGGTGACCGAGGCCCTGTCCGGAGCGACGTTCCTGACCCGGGAGCGACGCGAGATCATGACGCTCGAACTCGATCACGCCGAGGTCGGCCGGGTGGAATCGGAACTGCGGGGGCATGGAGTCCTGGTGGTCGGCACCTCCTACGGCGCGTGCGCGGTATTGACAGTCGCGGTGCCGGACGCCGATTCGACTGCGGCGCTTGTTGCTTCGCTCACTGCGGGCCGCGTGGTTCCCGTGCTCGACGGCCACATGTACGCCGAAATTCCCGACTAGCACACCTCCCCGACA
This sequence comes from Rhodococcus sp. 14-2496-1d, assembly GCF_002259365.1. NCBI lineage: Bacteria > Bacillati > Actinomycetota > Actinomycetes > Mycobacteriales > Nocardiaceae > Rhodococcus > Rhodococcus sp. 14-2496-1d. The sequence continues at coordinate 71,763 of NZ_NPFV01000027.1, forward strand.
TTCTCGGCTCGCACGGACCCCGATTCCGGCCGTTCATCCACAGACCGGGCAGTTGTCCACATTTCGCCGACTCGTTCACCGCGGACGTTCTCCGCGTAGCAGTCTCGAACTCGATCGCAATCACGCGACATCGATCGAGGGGAAGACAACATGTACGAAGCACAATGCGCCGTGGTCGGCACGGTCATCACCAATCCCGTCAAGCGCTCCACGCCCACCGGCGACGAGGTCCTCAGCTTCCGGATGGCCAGCAACGCCCGACGGCAGGACCGCAACACCGGCGAATGGACCGACGGTGGAACCCTCTACCTGACGGTCACGTGCTGGCGTCGCCTGGTGCGCGGCGTCGGGGCGTCGCTGATGAAGGGCGACCCGATCATCGCCTACGGACAGCTACGCACCAACGAGTACACCAATCGTGACGGAGTCGAACGCGCAGATCTCGAGATGCGGGCCAGTGCCGTCGGACCGGATCTCGCGCGCTGCAACGTCTCGATCCACCGGACGCGAGCGGTGGCATCCGACGCTGCGACGGACGGCGATCCGGGAGCGACCGAACCCGTGGACGCGGATGAGGATCGCGATCACGACCGCATCGACGACGACGTGCGCGAGTCCGTTCCGGCCTGACGCACTCCCGGGACCCGCCGTCCGCGCTGCATCGGAACCTACGATCGGGTGTGGACGGCGGCTGCGCCCTCGGGCGGTGGTGCCGGAGACTCGCTCGCACCGATAAGCTGGGCGTCATGGCTGAATTCATTTACACCATGAAGAAGGTGCGCAAGGCGCACGGCGACAAAGTCATCCTCGACGACGTGACGATGAGCTTCTATCCGGGAGCGAAGATCGGCGTCGTCGGCCCCAACGGCGCCGGTAAGTCCAGCATCCTCAAGATCATGGCGGGAATCGATCAGCCCGGAAACGGTGAGGCGTTCCTCGCTCCCGGTGCCTCGGTCGGCATCCTCATGCAGGAACCGGTCCTCGACGACACCAAGACCGTTCGTGAGAACGTCGAGGACGGCCTCGGCGAGACGATGGTCCAGCTCAAGCGGTACAACGAGATCGCCGAGCTGATGGCCACCGACTACTCCGACGAGCTGATGGAAGAGATGGGCGAGCTGCAGGAAAAGCTCGACCACGCCGATGCCTGGGAGATCGACTCCCAGCTCGAACAGGCGATGGACGCGCTGCGCTGCCCGCCGCCCGAGTCGCCCGTCACCAACCTCTCCGGTGGTGAGAAGCGCCGCGTGGCGCTGTGCAAGCTGCTGCTGAGCAAGCCGGACCTGCTGCTGCTCGACGAGCCGACCAACCACCTCGACGCCGAGAGCGTGCTCTGGCTCGAGCAGCACCTGGCCGCGTACTCGGGTGCAATTCTCGCCGTCACTCACGACCGGTACTTCCTCGACCACGTGGCGCAGTGGATCGCCGAGGTCGACCGCGGACACCTGTACCCGTACGAGGGCAACTACTCCACGTACCTGGAGAAGAAGGCCGAACGCCTCGAGGTATCGGGCAAGAAGGACCAGAAGCTGCAGAAGCGCCTCAAGGACGAACTCGCCTGGGTTCGCTCCGGTGCCAAGGCGCGTCAGGCCAAGAGCAAGTCTCGTCTGGCTCGCTACGACGAGATGGTGGCCGAGGCCGAGAAGACCAGGAAGCTCGACTTCGACGAGATCCAGATCCCCAACCCGCCGCGCCTCGGCGACGTCGTGGTGGAGGTCAAGAGCCTGGACAAGGGCTTCGACGGCCGCGTACTGATCAAGGATCTCTCGTTCACGTTGCCCCGCAACGGCATCGTCGGCGTCATCGGCCCCAACGGTGTTGGTAAGACGACGCTGTTCAAGACGATCGTCGGGCTCGAGGAGCCGGACGGCGGTGAGGTCAAGATCGGACAGACGGTCAAACTCAGCTACGTCGACCAGAACCGGTCGGGCATCGACTCGAAGAAGACGGTGTGGGAGACGGTCTCCGACGGCCTCGACTTCATCACCGTCGGCAACTCCGAGTTCCCGTCCCGCGCGTACATCAGTTCGTTCGGGTTCAAGGGTCACGATCAGCAGAAGCCTGCAGGAGTTCTGTCCGGTGGTGAGCGCAACCGTCTGAACCTGGCGATGACACTCAAGCAGGGCGGCAACCTGATCCTGCTCGACGAGCCGACCAACGACCTCGACGTCGAAACACTCGGATCGCTCGAGAACGCGCTCGAGGAATTCCCCGGTTGCGCCGTGGTCATCTCGCACGACCGGTGGTTCCTGGACCGCACCTGCACGCACATCCTGGCCTGGGAAGGTGGCTTCGGCGACAACGAGGCCGCGTGGTACTGGTACGAGGGCAACTTCGAGGGCTACGAGGCCAACAAGGTCGAACGCCTCGGACCCGACGCGGCCCGTCCGCATCGCGTCACACACCGGAAGCTGACCAGGGACTGACGTGGCAGGAAAGACCTTCACCTGCACGCTCCAGGTGCGGTGGGGAGATTCCGATCGCCTCGGCCACGTCAACAACACCCGCTTCGTCGAATACCTCCAGGAAGGCCGCGTTCAGTTTCTGAACGCGGTCTTGGGAGGCTCGAAGCAACGGGGTGCGGCCGTGGTCCGAAAGCTCGTCACCGATTTTCTGCACCCGATTCTCGACGACTCCGGACCGTTGACGATCGACCTGTGGGTCACGCGTATCGGGACCACCTCCTACGGCGTACGGCACGTGGTGACCGACCGCGACGGAAAAGTGTGCGCGGATGCCGAGGCGACGATGGTCGCCTTCGATCTCGCAACCTCGTCGTCGCGTCCTCTGGACGAGCACGAGCGGGGACTGCTCACCGAGTACCTGCACGTCGAATAGAGCCGTCGCACAGTTCGCCACGCGCTGGGTCTGCGAGGTCACTGCGGTAACGGGGTGTTCGACACTAAGGTCGAGTAGTCATCGACGACCGGCGATCGGCGGGCGTCGGGAAAATCCTCACGAGGGAGTACTCGAACACCATGCCACGCTCGCTGGACCTGCCCGACAACGATTGGGCCGACGGGCTCGACGACCGACTCCTGGCCGAGCTGGCGACCCTGCGTGCCGAGTACTTCGAGCACGTGGACACGACGGCCGTCGGAGCGTCCGCGCACAGCCCCGACACCACGTCCTTTCATCGGCACGTCCGGTTGGCCGCGCAGCGGCGTCCCGAGACCGCGAACGTGGCGGTTCACCGACCGAGTGAGTCGAGTTCTGCCGCCCATCGGGCCGCGGGCAGCTACCTGCAGATCGTCACCGACGACATGCCGCTCCTCGTCGAATCGGTCATCTCGCTGCTCTCCCGACTCGGCATCGAGTACACCGACGTGGTTCATCCCATCCTCTCGGTGGCCCGCGACGCCGACGGCAAGCTGACGGGCCTGACCGCCGACGGTCGACGCGAATCCTGGATTCACGTTCAGCTGCATCCCGCCACGTCCGAGGACGCGCTCGCCCGCGTCGAGTCGGAGGCGCGCCGGGTGTTGGCCGACGTGCGTCAGGTGGTCGGCGACACCGATCGAATGCGTCGGGTGCAGGCCGAAGTCGCCGATCTGCTCGACGGAGCGGCCCAGCGGGCCGGTGATCCGGAGTCCGACATCGCCGTCGATCATCGCGACGCCGCCGCGTTGCTGCGTTGGCTGGGCGACGGCCATTACACGCTCCTCGGCTACCGCCGCTACCGGATCGACGGAGTCGACGGCGCACGGACGGCCACCGGCGACGAGTCGAGCAGTCTCGGTGTCCTGCGCGACGCGGCGCACGAGGTGGACGGCTCGGAACCCCTCGGTCAGCGCGATCTGGTGACCCTGACGCAGGGTGCGAGTCCGGCCACGGTGCACCGCGCGGTCTACCCCTACTTCGTGAGTGTTCTCGACAACGAGAATTCCGCCGAGCACCGCTTCGTCGGCGTCTTCACCGTCACGGCGCTGCACGAGAACGTGCTCGACATTCCGGTGATCGAGCGTCGGGTTCGATCGGTGATCGCCCGCGCAGGCCACGATCTCGGGTCGTTCTCCGGTCAGGCGATGCTCGAAGTGCTGCAGTCGATGCCGCGCTCGGAACTGTTCGCCACCTCTGCGGCCTGGCTGTTCGAGACCGCGAGTGCTGTTCTGGCACTTGGCCGTCGGCGCAAGGTCAAACTGTTCGTCCGGCCCGACGCCAGCGGCTCCTTCGTCTCCGCCCTGGTGTACCTGCCGCGCGATCGTTACACCACCCGTGTGCGTCTCGCCATCCAGGATCGGTTGCTCCGCGAACTCGGTGGTACCTCGCTCGACTACACAGCGCGCGTGACGGAATCGGACCTGGCGCTGTTGCACGTGACCGTTCGTCGCGCACCGGGAACGGCGTCGACGGAGCTCGGTGCCGAGGACATCACCCGGATCGAGGCGGCGCTGACCGAGACCACCAGAACCTGGGAGGATTCCCTCGGCGACGCAGTCTCGCTCGACCGTACGGTCGACCCGCTGCGTATTCAGCGGTACACCGAGGCGTTCCCCGAGGCCTACAAGCAGGATTTCAGTCCGGCTCGGGCGGTCACCGACATCGCGCGCCTCGAAGGGCTCGGTGCCGAGTCGATCGACATGCAGCTCTACCGCAACGAGCAGTCCGCCGTTGGCAGTTGGCGGTTTTCGTTGTACATCGGCGGCGCGGGCGTCTCGCTGTCGCAGGTGCTGCCCATTCTGCAGAGCCTCGGCGTCGAGGTCGACGACGAACGACCGTACCCCGTGGTTCGGCCGGACGGAATGTCTTGCTGGATATATGATTTCGGGCTCTCCGCCTCGCGCGAGATGCTGCGCTCGGCAATCGACGGTGACATCGATGCGGAATTGTCCGAGGCAGGCACCGCCGATCGTGAGAGCCGAGTGCAGCATCGGTTCACCGACGCGTTCGCGGCGGTGTGGAGCGGCGCTGCCGAGGCAGACCGGTTCAACGAGCTGGTCATGCGCGCGGGCCTGCACTGGCGGCAGGCCGTGGTGTTGCGCGCCTACGCGAAGTATCTGCGCCAGGCCGGTTTTCCCTACAGTCAGTTCAACATCGAAGGTGTGCTGCTGACGCATCCGCGCACCGCTCGGCTGTTGGTCGGGTTGTTCGAGGCGCAGTTCGATCCCGAGGCGAGCTCGGAGGAGAACGCGCAGTCGATCGGTACCCAGCTGGGGGAACTGATCGACGAGGTCGTCAGCCTCGATGCCGACCGAATCCTGCGCAGCATGTTCGAGCTGATTCGCGCGACCTTGCGAACCAACTACTTCGTGGTGGGAGTCGACGGCGAACATCGCGAGTACCTCTCGCTCAAGTTCGACCCGCAGTCGATCGCCGAATTGCCCAAGCCGAAGCCGAAGTTCGAGATCTTCGTGTACTCACCCCGCGTCGAAGGTGTGCACCTGCGGTTCGGGGCCGTGGCTCGCGGCGGACTGCGCTGGTCGGATCGACGTGAGGACTTCCGGACCGAGATCCTCGGACTCGCCAAAGCCCAGATGGTCAAGAACGCCGTCATCGTGCCGGTCGGAGCCAAAGGCGGATTCGTCGTCAAGCGGCCCCCCGTCGTGACCGGTGACGCCGATCGAGATCGTCAGGCCCATGCCGAGGAAGGCAAGGCCTGCTACCGGCTGTTCATCGCCGGGTTGCTCGACATCACCGACAATCTCGACCGTGCCACCGGAACGGTGACGGTTCCCACCGGCGTCGTACGCCGCGACGGAGACGACACCTACCTGGTCGTTGCCGCGGACAAGGGCACCGCGACGTTCTCCGACATGGCCAACGACGTGGCCGCGAAGTACGGCTTCTGGCTCGGCGACGCCTTCGCCTCCGGTGGTTCGGCCGGCTACGACCACAAAGCCATGGGCATCACCGCCAAGGGTGCGTGGGAGAGCGTCAAACGCCACTTCCGCGAGCTCGGAATCGACACGCAGAGCCAGGATTTCACCGTCGTCGGTGTCGGCGACATGAGCGGGGACGTGTTCGGCAACGGCATGTTGCTCAGCCGGCACATTCGCCTGCTCGCCGCGTTCGATCACCGGCACATCTTTCTCGATCCCGACCCCGAGCGTGAGTCCTCGTTCGCCGAGCGGGAGCGGTTGTTCGCACTGCCGCGGTCGTCGTGGGCGGACTACGACACCTCGCTCATCAGTGCGGGCGGTGGAGTGTGGGAACGGACCCGCAAGTCCGTCCCGATCAGTGCGGCTGCACGTGCCGCCTTGGGGCTGGGCGATTCCGTGGACGCGCTGTCTCCGCCGGAGCTGGTGAACGCAATCCTTCGGGCTCCGGCCGATCTGCTGTGGAACGGCGGAATCGGCACGTACATCAAGGCATCGACCGAGACCAATGCCGAGGTCGGCGACAAGGCCAACGACATGGTCAGGGTCGACGGAATCGACGTCCGCGCCGCAGTGGTGGGGGAGGGCGGCAACCTCGGAGCGACCGCCCTGGGCCGCATCGAATACGCCGCTGCCGGAGGCAAGATCAACACCGACGCCGTGGACAACTCGGCGGGTGTCGACTGCTCCGATCACGAGGTCAACATCAAGATCCTGTTGGAAACGGCCATCACCAACGGCAACCTGGCGCGCGAGGATCGAGACGAGCTGCTCGCGTCCATGACCGACGAGGTGGGCAGATTGGTGTTGTGGGACAACATCATGCAGAACGAGCTGCTCGGCACATCGAGGTTCGACGCACCGAGCCTGGTCACGGTGCACAGTCGGGTGATCGAGGACCTGGAAGTGCGCCGCGGACTCGACCGAGAGCTCGAGGCGCTACCGACCGAGGCGGACCTGCGTCGACGCAAGCAGGACGGCCGAGGATTGACCTCGCCGGAACTGGCGACGTTGATGGCTCACGTGAAGTTGGCGTTGGAAGCGGAGTTGCTCGACAGCGAACTCCCCGACAGCGACGTCTTCGCTCCGCGGCTACCCAAGTACTTCCCCGAGCCGCTGCGCGAGCCGTATGCCGACGCGATCACCGCACATCCGCTCCGGCGGCAGCTGGTGGCCACGACGCTGGCCAACGAGGCCATCGACTGCGGCGGCATCACGTTCCCCTACAGATTGACCGAGGATTCGGGTGCGGCAGGCACCGATGCCATTCGCGCGTTCGCGGCCGCCACCGAGATATTCGGACTCGACGAGGTGTGGAACTCGATCAGGGCCGCGGACGTGCCGACAGCGGTCTCGGCCGAACTGTTGCTCGAGTCGCGCCGCATGCTCGACCGCGTCTCGCGGTGGCTGCTCGCCAACCGTCCCCAGCCGCTGGCCGTCGGAGCCGAGATCAGCCGGTACGCCGGCCAGGTGCGGGCACTGCAACCGTCGGTGTCGACGTGGATCTCCGGGCATCAAGCCAGCGACCTGGACTCGCGATCGGCTGCGGCGATCGAACGCGGCGCGCCGGCCGACCTGGCTCGTCGGATCTACGGGTTGCTCGACGTGTACTGCCTGCTCGACATCATCGACATCGCCGACATCGTGGATCGGGACGGAGCCGAGGTCGCCGAGCTCTATTTCGCCCTGGACGCGCACATCGGTATCGACTGGTTGCTCACTGCCGTCTCCAAGCTGGCTCGTGGAGATCGCTGGCACTCGTTGGCGCGCTTGGCCCTTCGCGACGACCTGTACTCCTCTCTCCGGGGAATCACGCAGGCCGTACTGGCAGGCGGCGAGCCGGAGGAGTCGGTAGCGGAGAAGATCGCGGAATGGGAGTCGACCAACTCGTCCCGGCTCGCGAGGTCTCGCGCGGCATTGACCGAGATCGCCGAGTCGGGAACCCTCGACCTGGCCACCCTGTCGGTCGCTGCCCGACAGGTGCGCAACATGGTGCCGTGACCGACATGGTGCCGTGATCGACACGGTGTCATGACCTTCCGCACCACGTCGCAACTGCCGAAAACGACGACACTCGACCGAGAAGAGGGAACGACCACGTGAGTGTGCCCGACGCCCATCTGTCCGACCAGCGACCTGCAACCGCGCGAGTGGGCTTCCATGCCACCGTGGACGTGCGGTGGTCGGACATGGATGTGTACCAACACATCAACCATGCCCGGATGGTCACTCTCCTCGAAGAGGCCCGCATTCCGTGGCTGTTGGTGGACGGGAGGCCCACGGCGAACCTGCGTCACGGAGCGGTGATCGCGGATCTGCACGTGAAGTATCGAGGCCAGCTCCGGCACGAGGACGGTCCCCTCGATGTCTTCATGTGGATCGATGCGGTGCGGGCGGTGGACTTCGTCGTCGGTTACGAGGTGCGGGCCAGGGGTGCCTCGCTGGACACCCCTGCCGCCGTCGTGGCCTCGACGCAGATCGCGGCGTTCGACATCGATGCGCAGCGGTTGCGTCGACTCACCCCGACCGAGCGCGAGTTCTTGATGAGCTGGCAGCGTGTATGAGCGCGTACTGACCGTTCCCGACGCGGTCGAGCGGGAGAACCTCGCGACGTTCTGCAGCAGGGCGCTGCGTCTGGACGAAGCTGCGGTGATCCGTATGCGGACCCGAGCGGGTGGCGGTGTTTCGTGTTGGGCAGCAACGGGTTTCGATGCGCTGGCAGCGCGGGTGATCACCGGAACCGTGGTGCCCGACGACACCAGTGCCGGTGCCGACGTGTTGGTTGCGGCGGCGGCGCAGGCGGTCGACGGTGTGATCGACCCGGGGTTCTCGATGGATTCCGCGTGGCGCGGTGCCCTGCCGCCGGACGGCGGATTCGACCATCTCGACGATGTGCCCGCCAGGGTGCTCGTGGGGCTCGCGCAACGCGGCGTCGCACTGGCCAAGGAGCACGGCAGCAGCCACGGCCCGCCGAGTTCGTTGCTCGAACAGGAAGTTCTCCACGTCGCCGGTGACGCCGACGACGTGTCGATCTCCATGCGGACGGTGTTCGCCCTCACCGCAATGGGTTTCGTTCCGCACAGTGGCAGCGATCCGTTGACCGTCGACATCGACCCGGATCGAATCGCACCCGACGAGGTCGTTCGGGTGCGCGTGTCGAAGGTGTGGCTACGCCTCGATGCCCGCTACGGGTCGATCTTCGCTCGTCGGGCCGGGCAGCAGTTGTCGCTCACCGTCGAGCGTTAGACGAGCCACGCAGCAGCGTTCGCCGGAAGTTTGCCGTCCACCAGCGGGGCACTGGCCAGCAGCAACTCGCCGGGAGGCAGCGGGATCGACTCCTCCGAGGCGTTCAGGGCACAGATCAGGCCGCCGCTTCGGCGAAACGCCAGGCAGCCGGGAGGTGATCCGTACCAATCGATTCCGGTGCCGGTGAATTCCGGACGCAGCGCCCGCAGTTCGAAGGCCGTCCGGTAGAGGCTCAGCATCGAATCGACGTCCTCGAGTTGCGCCTCGGCGGTGTACCCGTCCCACTCCGGCGGCATCGGCAACCAGGTTCGATCCGTGGAGGAGAATCCGAAGGGCGGTGAGTGTCCCTCCCAGGGCATCGGCACCCGACAGCCGTCTCGGCCACGTTCGGCATGCCCGGATCGCTCCCACACCGGATCCTGCAACGCGCTGTCGGGCAGTTGCACGTTGGGCAACCCGAGCTCGGCACCGTTGTACACGAAAATTGTTCCGGGAAGGGCCAATTCGACGAGAATCATGGCGCGGGAGCGCGCCCGACCCCGGTCCCCACCGCCGTACCGGGTGACCTCGCGCTCGACGTCGTGGTTCGACAATGTCCACGTGGGAGTTCCGGCAACCAGTTCGACAGCGGCGAGGGAATTGGAGATGGCGTCGCGGATGGTCGACGCATCGAAATCGACGCTGGCCAGCCGGAAGTTGAAGCCCAGGTGCAGCTCGTCGGGCCGGATGTATTCGGAGAACCGCACGTTGTCCTGCACCCAGATCTCGCCCACGGTCACCGCGTCGGGGAATTCGTCCATGACGGCTCTGATGCGTCGATGCAGCTCGTGGACGCGAGGGTTGTTGAATCGGGGATCGTCGTCGTCGTTCTTCATCAACGCGTTCAGTTCGAGACTCATGTCGGCCAGGTCCACCGGTTTGGCCATACCGTGCGCCACGTCGAGTCGGAAGCCGTCGACGCCGCGGGAGAGCCAGAATCGCAGGGTGCGCGCGAAGTCCTCGAACACCTCGGGATTGTCCCAGTTCAGATCCGGCTGCTCGGGCGCGAAGATGTGCAGGTACCACTGGCCGGGGGACCCGTCGGGCTCGGTGATGCGGGTCCAGGCCGGGCCACCGAAGATGCTCGGCCAGTTGTTCGGTGGCTGCGAACCGTCGTCACCGCGTCCGTCTCGAAAGATGTAGCGGGCTCGTTCGGCACTACCGCGCGCAGCTGTCAGGGCCGATCTGAACCACGGGTGCTCGCTGCTGGTGTGATTGGGCACCAGATCCATCGTGACCTTGATGTCGCGCGCATGAGCCTCGTCGACCAACGCGTCGAAGATCTCCAGGTTGCCGAACAAGGGGTCGATGTCGCGAGGATCGGACACGTCGTACCCGTGATCGGCCATGGGCGACCGCGTGATGGGTCCGATCCAGACGGCGTCGATACCAAGCAGTTCGAGGTAGCCGAGCTTGTCCCGAATTCCGTCGAGGTCACCGATGCCGTCACCGTTGGAGTCCGCGAACGACCGGGGATAGATCTGGTAGAAGACGGCGTCCTGCCACCACAGCAGCTCGGAGCTTTCGATCGGATCGGTCACAAGGGGCAATAGTGCCAAACGATCGGCCGCGGAACGATTCAGGGGCGTTGGGGCACAGTGGGAGGCAGGATGTCAGGTCAACGAACAGTAAAGCTTTGTGCTCATTCACATGACCGACTCGTGCCGTTTCGTTGAGAAAGTGTTGTATGTTTCTGCTCTGGCAACCAGTAGCGGCGGAAGCCGCGCCCGACGGTGAGGACGCGACGGAAACCATGATCACTTCGACCATCGAAGCCGTACGACTCGGCGACATCGCACTCGACGACAGCCCCATCGAACCCACCTGGATTCTCGAAGGAAACCCGCAGGCGCGCCTCGCCGAGTGGTCGAAGAGCATCGACGGCACTACTACCACCAACGTATGGGACTGCACTGCGGGACGTTTCCGTTGGTACTTCGCCGTCGACGAGATCGTGCACATCATGGACGGTTCGGTGACCGTGTCCAGTGACGACCATGCACCGCGCACCCTGCTCCCGGGTGATGCTGCACTGTTCCGTGCGGGCACCTGGTCGGAGTGGCACGTCGAGAACTACGTACGCAAGCACGCCATTCTGCGCCAGCATCTGCCGGCGCCCGTGAGTTTCGCCCTCAAGGTGGCCGGTTCCGTTCGCGCCCGCATGGGCAACCTCAGGGCCGCTGCCGGCGGCAAGAGCCCGCAGCGGGTCGGATCGCCGTAGCCCGCTGCGCTGCCGCCGTCAGATCGCCGAGTTCATCATCGAATTGGCGGCCATCTCCATGTAGTCGATCAACTGTGCTCGGTGCGCGGAGTCCATGACCTTCGGGTCGATCGACGCGATCGCGATGTGCATGCAGCGAAGCCACGCGTCTCGCTCCATCGGTCCGATCCGAAACGGGTTGTGTCGCATCCGCAATCGAGGATGGCCGCGCTCGTCGGAATACGTCCGCGGACCGCCCCAGTACTGTTCGAGGAACATCCGCATCCGCCGTTCGGCCGGTGCCAGATCCTCCTCCGGGTACAACGGGCGCACAATCTCGTCCTTGGCGACTTCCTCGTAGAACTTCGCCGTGAGTGACCGGAACGTCTCGGCACCGCCTACCGCGTCGTAGAACGTCTGCTGCGGTTCGGTCATCACACTCTCTCTGTTCGTTCCTGGTCGGCGTCGCTCACCATCATGGTCTGTTCAGTTGCCGCGCTCGGCCACGACCCCACCCGGGCGACCCAGTGCGTACGGTGCCTTGATGTCGGCATCGTCGAATGCCTGGAGTATCTCCTGGTGGAGTCGGCGCTGCACGGCCCACTGGCGGCCGGGGCGGGTCTTGATCGTGATGCGGATGGTGACCGTGTCGGCGCTGACCGCATTGACCCCGAGCATCTCGGGCGGTTCGAGAATGTCGTCGGCGAAGTCTTTGGACTCCACCACCTTCAGCGTGGTGCGTTCGGCGACTGCGCGGGCCTCGTCGATGTTGGCCGTGTGGGACACGGGCAGATCGAGAACGGCGACCGCGAAACCCTGACTCATGTTGCCCACGCGCAGCACCTCGCCGTTGCGGCAGTACCAGACCGTGCCGTTGACATCCCTGATCGTCGTGACGCGTAGCCCCACGCTCTCGACGGTGCCGGTCGCTTCACCGAGGTCGACGACGTCACCCACCCCGTACTGGTCCTCGAGAAGCATGAAGATGCCCGACAGAAAGTCTCGAACCAGGTTCTGGGCACCGAAGCCCAGGGCGACACCGACGATGCCCGCCGAGGCGATGAACGGAGCGACATTGACCCCCGCCACATCGAGCACCGAGAGCACGAACCACGTGAGAATCATGACCGAGACCGCCGACTTGAGCACCGAGCCGATCGTGTTGGCCCGTTGTTTGCGACGCTCGTTGAGAATCGCGCCCTTGACGGTGCTCGACGACCGGTCGCGGAGCGGACGCAACAGCATCGGAGACTTCCCGACGTTGTTGCGGGTGAATCGGTCGATCAGTTTGTGCAGGACCAGTCGCAGCACGATGGCGAGGACCAGATAGCCCAGAGCCTGCAGCGGACGATCGACCAACCAGTCGCGTCCGGTCTCCGTCAACTCGAAAGCTCGGGTGTCGAGATCTCGCAACAGCGACGGGTCGGGAAGGGACGATGCGGACAGGAAGGTTGATACGGACACCCGAAAAGTCTACGGAGACGTCGAGATCTCGCCAGTCACGCTGCGCATGGAGCCGCCGATCGTCGATCGTGAACGCGAGGACGCGAGATGTTCACCGTTCGGCAACAGAAAATGCCGAGAAAAAGGCTGTGCGTGGACGGTGTATTCGTGTTCCACTGTCACTCGTGTTCCACGCAAGCCATGCGCGGGCGCCGACTGTCTCTGGAGCAACGCATGAAGAACTCGCAACACCGCCATCGACAACTCCCGCCCACTGAGGGCCGCACCACGCACGACCAGCGTGAGACGGCCTCGGGGGCTTCTCCGCTGCGTGTGGTGCCGACGGCTCACACCGCCACGGGCGACGACGCCGTTCCGGCGTGGGTCAAGCGCCGTGTGCTGCTCCTCAATGCCACATTCGAACCACTGACCGCGCTTCCGATGCGCCGGGCGGTGGTTCTTCTCGTTTGTGGGAAAGCCGACGTGGTGCACGACGATCCGGAGGGCCCGTTCATTCGGTCTGCGGACTTCTCGGTCCAGGTGCCCTCGGTGATCAGATTGCGGACGTTCGTCCGTGTTCCGTACCGAGCGCGAGTGCCGATGACCCGCGCCGCGCTGATGCACCGCGACCGGTTCCGGTGCGCGTACTGCGGAAGCAAAGCCGAAACCGTCGACCATGTGGTCCCGCGTAGTCGCGGAGGTGGCCACTCGTGGGAGAACTGCGTCGCATGCTGCGCCTCGTGCAACCATCGCAAGGCGGACAAATTGCTCAGTGAGATCGGCTGGACACTGCGCGCCCAGTTGGTGCCGCCCAAGGGTCCGCACTGGCGACTGTTGGCGACGACCAAGGAGCTCGACCCGACGTGGCTCGCGTACCTCGGTGAGGGTGCTGCCTGACGCGGTCAGGTCTGCACATTTCGGTCACAACACCGGCCCCGACGTGGTCCGACGCGCAATTGTCGACTAACGTCACACCCCGTGAGCATTTTTGAGACCACGCTGATATTCGGGGTGATTCCGGTTGCGGTGATCGGACTCCTCGGCGCGTTGTCCTACTTGACCGACAAGCAGCCCGGTATGGACGTTCCGCCCTACCGACTGACGGACGAGTGGACGCGCGAGCCATTGCTGTGGAGTGCTACGGACGAGGTGACTCCTTTCGGAGGCCACGGTTCGCACGACGCCGACACAGCCGACTCGATCGGAGGTTCCGCAAGTGGCAAGTGGTGAACTCGTCCGCAGTGACGTCAGAGAAGAAGACCTGCCTTTCGGGGCTGCGCTCACCTCGAGCGGCCGCGTCTCGGCGGCTCACGAGTTCGGGACCGCAAATCCCGAGCACCTGCCGTTCGCCACGCAGGACCTGGTTGCGCTCGACGACGCACTCACCCAAGCGATTCGGCAGACCAAGATCCGGTTCAACGTCTACATCGGTGATCTCGGCGTCGATCCGGCCGCGGGTGCGGATTCGGTGTTCCCCGGGACTCCCGATGCCGTTCGTTCGGTCCTGATCGCCGTCGACCCCAATCGGCACGCACTCGAGATCCGCACCGGCAAGCGAGTGTCCAACCGAGCGACCGACCGGGTCGCACAGTTGGGTGTCACCGCGGCCCTCGGCCCGTTCCGCGACGGAAACCTCATCGACGGTCTGGTCACCTCCGTCCGGGTGATGGCCGCGTCCATCCTGAGCCCCTAGCTCCCTTCCTCCCGACCGCGCTCGTACGACGAGGGCCGGTTGCTCCACCTCCGGGTGGAGCAACCGGCCCTCGTCGTCGGTGCCGTCGAGATCAGCTCGCGTCGAACTCCCGTGCAGCGAGAGCCCGAACGATGCCGGCCCGGCCCTCGATCACCAGGCGACGGAGCGCGGGCGGTAGGTCGCCGTCGAGGAACCCGTCCGCCGCAGCGAGGGAGTCCTCCGAGATCGACCAGGACGGGTACAGGCCCACCACGACGGTCTGCGCGACCTCACTCGAACGACGCGCCCAGACACCTTCGATGGCGTCGAAATAGCGGGCGACGTACGGTTCGAGCAGCTCGTCCTGACCTGGTCCGGCGAAGCCGCCGATGATCGAGCGGGCCGTGATGTTGGGAACCGCATCGTCGTCCACCACTGTCGTCCAGGCCTGATCCTTGACCTCCGCGCTGGGCCGAGCGGCTCGTGCAGCCGCTGCCGACCGGGCTCCGGCGGCAGTGTTGTCCCTGGCCGCCTCGGCGTCGATCACCGGCGAGTCCAGGCCGTCGGCGTCGATCGCACCGGCACCGGCCAGCGCCGTGACGATGCGCCAGCGCAGATCGGTATCCACGCCGAGGCCGTCCAGCGACTGCCCCTCCACATCACCGTCGAGCAGTGCCCTCAGCACGTCGATGTGACGGTCGCCGAGCTCGGTGCCGGTGAGAGCATTGACGAATGCCAGCTGGTGATCCGAGCCTGCTTCGGCGCTGCGCGCCAGGTCGAGCAGTGCATCGGCGAACTCGGGGGTACCGTGCTCGGCCGCCCATGCCGGGTCGGCGTAGCTGGAGATTGCGGTCTGGGCCTGCAGCAGAAGTCGTTGCACCACACCCACTTCCGTCTCAGCGCCGATTCCGCGCTGGACGAGGGCCACGAAGTCTCGCGCCTTCATCTCGGCGGATCGAGTCATCTCCCAGGCCGCCGACCACGCGAGGGTGCGGGGGAGTGGCTCGGCGATGTCGGCGATTCGAGAGAGAAGGACATCGAGCGAGTCCGGGTCGAGTCGCACCGCGCAGTACGTCAGGTCGTCGTCGTTGACCAGGACGAGCTTGCCGCGCGAGACGCCGACCAACGCATCGACGGTCGTCGACTCGGCAGCGTCGAGGTCGAGTTCGACGCGGTCGGTGCGCACCAGCTTGCCGTCGACGTCGTCGTAGATTCCCACCGCGATGCGGTGCACGCGATGCTCGCCCGCACCCGGGGCAGCACCGGTCTGCAGCACCGAGAAGCGGGTGAACTTGCCGTCGGCGTCGACGTCGAAATCCGGGCTCAAGGTGTTCAGGCCGGTGGTGCGCAGCCACTGGGCACCCCAGTCGGAGAGATCGCGTCCCGACGACTTCTCCAGAGCGGCAAGCAGATCCGAGAACGTGGCGTTGGCGAAGGCATGATCGACGAAGTACGCCCGCAATCCGGCGAGGAAGTCCTCCTTGCCGACATACGCCACCAGTTGCTTGAGCACACTCGCGCCCTTGGCGTAGGTGATGCCGTCGAAGTTGACCTCCACGGCTGCGAGATCGGGAATGTCGGCGGCGATGGGGTGCGTCGACGGCAACTGGTCCTGACGGTAGGCCCAGGCCTTCTCGACGTTGGCGAACGTGGTCCACGCGTTGGTGTACTCGGTTGCCTCGGACTGGCACAGCACCGAGGCGAACGTCGCGAACGACTCGTTGAGCCACAGGTCGTCCCACCACGTCATGGTCACCAGGTCGCCGAACCACATGTGTGCCATCTCGTGCAGCACGGTCTCCGCGCGCCGTTCGTACGAGTACCGCGTCACCTTGGACCGGAAGACGTAGTCCTCGAGGAACGTGACGGCACCCGCGTTCTCCATGGCACCGGCATTGAACTCGGGCACGAAGAGCTGGTCGTACTTGCCGAAGGCGTAGGGAGTGCCGAAGTTCTCGTGGTAGAAACCGAAGCCCTGCTTGGTCTCGGTGAACAGGCGCTCTGCGTCCATGTGCTCGGCAAGTGAAGCGCGGCAATAGATTCCGAGGGGAATGGTGCCGTGGTCGTCGGTGTACGAGTCGGTCCACTCCGCGTACGGTCCGGCGATCAGTGCGACGAGGTAGGTGCTCATCAACGGTGTCGTGTCGAACACGTGCTCGCCCGCCGCAGGCTCGGCGGCGTGCGCGGCATTGGAGATGACCGTCCAGCTCTCCGGCGCGGTGACCTTCAGATCGAAGGTGGCCTTGAGATCGGGTTGATCGAAGCAGGCGAACATACGCTTTGCATCGGCGGTCTCGAACTGCGAGTACAGGTAGACCGTGCCGTCCGACGGGTCGACGAAACGGTGCAGTCCCTCGCCCGTGTGCGAGTAGACGCAGTCCGCATCGATGACGAGTTCGTTGTGCTCGGCCAGATTCTCGAGCGCGAGGCCGGTCGACTCGTCGTAGTCGGCGGTATCGAGATCGGTGCCGTTGAGCGTCGCGGAGCGGATCGTGCTCGCGATGACGTCCACGAAAGTCGACGCCCCGGCGGTGGCCGCGAACGTGATGGTGGTGAGCGAGCGGAAGGTCTTCTCGCCCGGATTGCCCTCGCCGTCGGTGAGATCGAGAACGATCGCGTACTTCGTTTCCCCGATGATCGCCGAACGCTCGGAGGCTTGGTCACGCGTCAGGTTGGGAGCAACCACTTCAGTCGACACCTCTTCGTGTAGTTATGGATAGTGCCTTCCATCCCATCACGTCACGCGTACCCCTCGCTGGCCGACGGGCCGTGCGGAATGTCTGCGCGGTGGGCGGTTGTTACGCAATGAAGAGACGTTGACCTCGACTTCCAAGGAGTAGGACAGTGGCCGGTTCAGGACAGAAAGACACTGCGGATTTTTGGTTCGACCCACTGTGCCCGTGGTGTTGGATCACCTCGCGGTGGATTCTCGAGGTGCAGCAGGTGCGAGACATCGACGTGAACTTCCACGTCATGAGCCTGGCAGTGCTCAACGAGGGCCGCGATCTGCCCGAGGAATACGCCGCGATGATGAAGAAGGCCTGGGGGCCGGTTCGGGTGGCGATCGCCGCAGCCAAACTGAAGGGCGACGAGGTTCTCGCCCCGCTGTACGCGGCCATGGGAACGCGAATTCACAACGAGGGCAACAAGGATTTCGACGTCGTGATCTCGGAGTCGCTCGCAGAACTGGATCTGCCCGGTGACCTTGCGAAGGCCGCCGAGAGCACCGACTACGACGAGGACCTGCGGACCAGTCATCACGCGGGCATGGACAAGGTGGGGCCCGATGTCGGCACCCCGACCATCCACGTCAACGGCGTGGCCTTCTTCGGCCCCGTGCTCTCCCGAATCCCGCGCGGTGAAGAAGCAGGCAAGCTCTGGGACGCGTCGGTGATCTTCGCGTCGTACCCGCACTTCTACGAGCTCAAGCGCACCCGCAACGAGGACCCACAGTTCGACTGATCGCATGACCCTCGTGCGCGGAAATTCGTACCCTGCTACGAGTTTCCGCGCACGGGGTTCGTCAGGCGACGATCCGATCCGAGCTGTCCTCGGTACCGAACGTCCGATGCTCGCCGACGTGAAACCGCCTCGCCGACCACGCCGCTGCGGCCGCGTCGAGAACATCGTCGACGGCGGGTCCGGGCGGCAGATCCGCGAGATCGAGGTGTTCTTGCCAGCGCATCAGGGTGGACAAACGCTGCCCGGCGCCTCGGCCGGACTTCTTCGACGCGAACGTCGTCGTCGGTGACATCGCCCGGAACGAGCATTCGGGATGTACCTCGACGTACCGGTCCCGGTCGAAGTCGGCATCGAGCCAGGCCTTCACGGACGGCAGGATGTGCCACGTCTGCTTGCTGATCGCCTTGCCGGTGAGTTGCCGAGACACCGCACACGCTTCGGGATACGACTCGGCGGCGAGCACGTCGACGACCGGCGTGTGGAAGATCGAGCTCCTCGCCGTTCCGAGAAACCTCTTGGCCTCCAGTTCGCTGACGCGATAACCGCCTCGGGGCAACGACAGCGGCATGTCGACTCCCACTCGTGCGCAGTCCCGAGTCACCTCGAGCACGTCGGCCACCGACGCGCAACCGGTCCACGTCAGCGTGGTCCCGGCCGAGATCGCGACCACCCATGCGCCCTTCGCGCCGTCCACACCGGCGAATTTCTCGGCTTCGGAGTTCACCTGTCAGACTCTAGGCATGCGCGTATACCTGGGTGCCGACCACGCCGGCCTCGAGTTCAAGAATCAGATCATCGAACACCTGACGGCGACCGGGCACGAGCCCGTCGACTGCGGTGCCTTCGACTACGACCCCGTCGACGACTACCCGGCATTCTGCATCGACGCAGCCCGCCGCGTCGTCGCCGATCCGGGTAGCCGCGGCCTGGTGCTCGGCGGTTCCGGAAACGGCGAGCAGATCGCCGCCAACAAGGTGCCCGGCGCTCGCTGTGCGTTGGCGTGGAGCGTCGAGACCGCGAAGTTGGCCCGCGAGCACAACGACGCTCAGCTCATCGGCATCGGCGGCCGCATGCACACGCTGCCCGAAGCCCTCGCGATCGTCGACGCCTTCCTCGGTACCCCGTTCTCGGGCGAGGAGCGCCACCAGCGTCGCATCGACATCCTGTCCGAGTACGAGCGCAGTGGCGAGGCACCCGAGGTGCCGGGAAAGCCCGCATAGGTGCCCGAGGGTCACACTCTGCACCGACTGGCTCGGTTGCACGGACGTCGGTTCGGCGGGGCACCGGTTCGGGCGAGCAGTCCACAGGGGCGGTTCGCCTCCGGTGCCGCGCTGATCGACGGCCTCGTCCTCGAGAAGGCCGAGGCCTGGGGTAAGCATCTGCTGCACCGATACGAGTCCGATCTGATCGTTCACATCCATCTCGGTCTGTACGGGAAGTTCACCGAACAGGCTGTGCCGCTGGACGATCCGGTCGGTGCCGTGCGATTGCGCATGGTGGGGGAGAAGTACGGTGTCGACCTGCGCGGCCCCACCGCCTGCGAGATCTACACCGAGGAGCAGGTCGACGCCCTGGTGGCGCGCCTGGGACCGGACCCGCTGCGTAAGGACGCCGATCCGGACGCAGCGTGGGCGCGAATCTCCAAGTCGCGCACGGCAATCGGCACGTTGCTGATGGATCAGAAGGTGCTCGCCGGCGTCGGAAACGTCTACCGCGCCGAGATCCTGTTCCGGCACGAGATCAACCCCATGCGACCGGGCAAGGACCTCGACCGATCCGAGTGGGACGCGATCTGGTTCGACCTCGTCGAACTGATGAAGATCGGTGTCCGACGCGGTCGCATCATCACCATCCGACCCGAGGACGATCACGGCGACACCTACGGTGCCCGTCGACCACGCTCCTACGTCTACCGCAGACAGGGATATCCCTGCCGGGTGTGCGGAGCCGAGGTCCTGCACTCGGTGATGCAGGCTCGTAACCTGTTCTGGTGCCCGGTCTGTCAGGCGACCTGAGCAGTTCAGAAGCCGAAATCGCCCAAGCCGCCGCCGATATCGTCCCCGCCGCCGCCGATGTCGTCGCCGCCCCCATAGGAATCGTCACCGCTGCCCCCGCCGGAACCGTCGGCCCCCACGTCTTCGCCTGCCGCAGTCTCTTCCGGAACCCCGGCCATGCCGGAGAACATCGCCGAGAACAGGAACATCGAACCCATTCCCCATGCACCTGCCACCAAGGCCGGCCGCCACCACGGCTCGGAGTACCAGCCCGCGGGTACCGGACGGCCCGCGACTCGGCCACCGGGGTAGTAGTTCGGGGTGCGATCGGACGGATCCGGCGATGCCGCGATCTCACGGCCCTCGAAGTCGACCTTGCGATCCTCGGTGACTCGACCCGCCTGCTGCTGGCCGTCGATGCCCTGGACCTCCGGGCCCGGGTCCATGCCCATCGCCAGGCGGGCGGCGCGGATGTAGTAGAGACCCTCGAGCGCCGTCTGCTTGGCCAGTCGGGCCTGTTCGGGGGTAGTGGCCTGGTCGATCTGCGAACCGGCGGCGATGTTGCGTTCGGATGCGTCGGCCAGGGCCTGCTTGGAGGCGGTGTCGGTGCCGATCAGGTTGTAGACCTGGCCGCCGAGACGCTCGATCGACTGCCGGGCATCGGCCTTGGCGTCGGCCAGCGCGGTTTCGGCGGCCGCGGCCGAGTTCTTCTTGCTTCGCAGCACCAACAGGGCCACTGCGGCGATGACGATGACGATCAGGACGATTTCCACTGCGGACCTTCCGCCGACGATGCATGCCCGGTTCGTACGGACAATTCGGACACCGTCCAGGGTACGCGGACACGAAAAAGCCCCGCACCAGGAGTGCGGGGCCTTTCGGTGGAGCCGATGACGAGAATCGAACTCGCGTAGCCTGTTTGGAAGACAGGGGCTCTACCATTGAGCTACATCGGCGTGCAAACAACAGTCGTGGGATCGCCAGTTCCGTCGCCTGCGTTTCAAGACTGTACCCAACGCCGACGCCGGATTCCAAACCGGCCCGCCGCGAGCGGTTCGTCCGAACGTCATCGGTGGGGCGCCCACGGGGGGCTACTATCGGTTGCTGTTCAATTGTGTCCGTACGACGGGGTGTGGCGCAGCTTGGTAGCGCATCCGCTTTGGGAGCGGAGGGTCGCAGGTTCAATTCCTGTCACCCCGACAAAAGAGAGCCGCAGGCACGGCTCGCCGTGTTCGTGGCGAGCGAGAGCAGACAGCACACCGGAACCACCAGCAAGCAAGAACCACCAGAAGGAGCATGTCCCGTGAAGAGCACCGTCGAGCAGCTGAGCCCGACGCGAGTCCGTATCAACGTTGAGGTGCCCTTCGAGGAGCTCAAGCCTGATTTCGACCGCGCGTACAAGGCTTTGGCTCAGCAGATCCGCCTCCCCGGCTTCCGTCCCGGCAAGGCTCCGGCCAAGTTGCTCGAGGCTCGTGTCGGCCGTGGTGCGGTTCTCGAGCAGGTCGTCAACGACGCTCTTCCCTCTCGCTACTCCGAGGCCGTGACCAACGAGAAGGTCAAGGTCATCGGCCAGCCCGAGATCGAGATCACCAAGATCGAGGACGGTACCGAGCTCACGTTCACCGCCGAGGTCGACGTCCGCCCCGAGATCGATCTGCCCGACTACTCGACCATCAGCGTCGTCGTCGATCCGCTCGAGATCAAGGACGAGGCCGTCGACGAGCAGCTGCAGTCGCTGCGCCAGCGTTTCGGCACCCTGACCGGTGTCGATCGTCCCGTCCAGTCGGGCGACTTCGTCTCGATCGACCTCTCGGCCACCGTCGACGGCGAGAACGTCGAGGAGGCAACCGCGAGTGGGCTGTCCCACGAGGTCGGCTCCGGCCAGCTCATCGAGGGACTCGACGACGCGATCATCGGCGTGTCGGCCGACGAGTCGAAGGAATTCACCTCCACTCTCGTTGCCGGTGAGTACGCAGGCAAGGAAGCCGTCGTCACGGTCAAGGTCGTGTCCGTCAAGGAGCGCGAGCTGCCCGAGGCCGACGACGAGTTCGCTCAGCTGGCCAGCGAGTTCGACACGTTCGACGAGCTGCTCGCCGATCTGAGGACCCGCGTCGAGCGAGTCGCGAAGGTCGAGCAGGCCGGTCAGATTCGCGACAAGGTGCTCGAGACGCTGCTCGACACGATCGAGATCCCGGCTCCCGAGGCCGTCGTCAAGGCCGAGGTCGATTCCCAGGTGCACGAGGCCATCCACGGCCTCGACCACAACGAGGAAGCACTCGCCGAGCTGCTCGAGTCGCAGGGTTCGAGCCGCGAGGAATTCGACAAGGACGTCAAGGAAGGTGCCGAGAAGTCGGTGCGCACCCAGCTCCTTCTCGATGCGATCGCCGAGGCCGAGAACACCCAGGTCGGGCAGGAAGAGCTCACCGAGCGAATCATCTTCCAGGCGCAGCGCTACGGCATGCCGCCCGAGCAGTTCATTCAGCAGGTGCAGCAGGCCAACCAGCTCGGTGCCGTGTTCGCCGATGTCAAGCGCGGTAAGGCGCTGGCTTCGGTCGTCGAGCGCGTCACCGTGACCGACACCACCGGCGCGAGCGTCGACACCGCAGAGCTGTTCGGCAGCCCCGCCGATGCTCCCGACGAGGTCGAAGCAGCAGATTCTTCCGAGGGCGAACAAGAGAAGTAACGCTCACAGCGAACGACGGCGGTTCCGGGACTCCGGAGCCGCCGTCTTTCGTTAGTGTCTGTGTCAGGAACCAACGATTTGTTATGGAAAAGGCAGGTACCGTGACTGTTCAGAATCCGGCGGCTTCGCACCAGCAGAGTCCCGTCATGACTTCGGCTGCAGCAGGGCTGAATCTCAGCGACTCCGTGTACGAGCGTCTGCTTCAAAACCGCATCATTTTCCTCGGTACCCAGGTCGACGACGACATCGCCAACAAGTTGTGCGCTCAGATCCTGCTGCTCTCGGCCGAGGACCCCACTCGCGACATCGCGCTGTACATCAACTCGCCCGGTGGCTCGGTCACCGCGGGTATGGCCATTTTCGACACGATGGAATTCGCCGAGTGCGACATCGCGACCTACGGAATGGGTCTGGCTGCCTCGATGGGTCAGTTCCTGCTCTCTGCCGGTGCCAAGGGCAAGCGCTACGCCCTGCCGCACGCGCGCATCATGATGCATCAGCCTTCGGCCGGTATCGGCGGCAGTGCCTCCGACATCGCCATCATGGCCGAGCAGTTCGCGCACACCAAGCGTGAGATGGCTGAGCTCATCGCCCAGCACACCGGCCAGACCGTCGAGCAGATCACCGAAGACTCAGATCGTGACCGCTGGTTCACGGCGCAGGCGGCCAAGGAATACGGGTTCGTGGACCACGTCGTCAGCCGTGCGCGGCAGGCCGGCGGAATCGGCGAGTAACTCGGCCGCTCCCGGCGACCCTCGATCACTTACATCTTGGAGAAACGATGACAAACCTGTTCGACCCCACTCAGCTGCCGTCCTCCCGATACATTTTGCCCTCCTTCGTCGAGCACTCCAGCTACGGCGTGAAGGAATCGAACCCGTACAACAAGCTGTTCGAGGAGCGCATCATCTTCCTCGGCGTCCAGGTCGACGACGCGTCCGCCAACGACGTCATGGCGCAGCTGCTGGTGCTCGAGGGCCTCGACCCCGACCGAGACATCACGATGTACATCAACTCGCCCGGTGGCTCGTTCACCTCGCTGATGGCGATCTACGACACGATGCAGTACGTCCGCGCCGATGTTGCGACCGTCTGCCTCGGCCAGGCCGCGTCGGCCGCGGCCGTCCTGCTCGCCGCAGGCACTCCCGGTAAGCGTGCGGCGTTGCCCAACGCGCGCGTGCTGATTCATCAGCCCTCGAGCGGTGGCATTCAGGGCCAGGTGTCCGACCTGGAGATCCAGGCCGCCGAGATCGAGCGCATGCGTCGACTCATGGAGACCACCCTCGGCCGCCACACCGGCAAGGATCCCGACGTCATCCGCAAGGACACCGATCGCGACAAGATCCTCACCGCGGAACAGGCCAAGGACTACGGAATCATCGACACCGTGTTCGAGTACCGCAAGCTCTCTGCCCAGAAGTAGCAGAGCGAGTATCACCGGTCGGACCTGAAGGGTCCGGCAGAAGATTCCGACGCCGGGCGTGAGTGTGAAACTCCGCCCGGCGGTCGTGATCGACGACCCGAATGGTCCATTCGACGAAATCGGGTGGCGAATCACCGGAAACAACCCGCCCATGTTCGGCGAACACGGGTACCGTCGCATCCAAGAACTCGGTCGACCGAAGTCGGCATGACGACAGACCGAGAAGTAGCCCACGAAGGTTTCGGCCACACCCGGTCGGCGTGGGTCGTACGCGGACAAGGAAGTAGGAACCTCCGAATGGCACGCATCGGTGACGGTGGCGATCTGCTGAAGTGCTCCTTCTGCGGCAAGAGCCAGAAGCAGGTCAAGAAGCTCATCGCTGGACCAGGGGTGTACATCTGCGACGAGTGCATCGACCTCTGCAACGAGATCATCGAAGAGGAATTGGCCGAATCGAGCGAGGTCAAGCTCGACGACCTCCCCAAGCCCTCCGAGATCAAGGACTTTCTCGAGAACTACGTGATCGGTCAGGACGCTGCCAAGCGCACATTGGCCGTAGCGGTCTACAACCATTACAAGCGCATCCAGGCCGGTGACAAGGCACGCGACGTGCGAGGCGAATCCGTCGAACTGGCGAAGTCGAACATCCTGATGCTCGGACCGACGGGGTGTGGAAAGACATACCTCGCGCAGACCCTGGCCAAGATGCTCAACGTGCCCTTCGCCATCGCCGACGCCACCGCGCTCACCGAGGCCGGATACGTGGGCGAGGATGTCGAGAACATCCTGCTCAAACTGATCCAGGCCGCGGACTACGACGTCAAGCGCGCCGAGACCGGCATCATCTACATCGACGAGGTCGACAAGATCGCTCGCAAGAGCGAGAACCCGTCGATCACGCGTGACGTGTCCGGTGAAGGCGTGCAGCAGGCGCTGCTCAAGATTCTGGAAGGAACTCAGGCCAGCGTGCCGCCGCAGGGTGGTCGCAAGCATCCGCATCAGGAGTTCATCCAGATCGACACCACCAACGTGCTCTTCATCGTCGCCGGTGCATTCGCCGGACTCGAGAAGATCGTCTCCGATCGGGTCGGCAAGCGCGGGCTCGGATTCGGAGCCGAAGTTCGCTCGAAGGCCGAGATCGACACGCAGGATCACTTCGCCGAGGTCATGCCGGAGGATCTGATCAAGTTTGGTCTGATTCCCGAGTTCATCGGGCGACTGCCGATGATCGCGTCGGTGACGAATCTGGACAAGGAGTCGTTGGTGACGATTCTGTCCGAGCCGAAGAACGCGCTGGTCAAGCAGTATCGCCGGTTGTTCGACATGGACGGCGTCGAGCTCGAGTTCACCACCGAGGCCCTCGAAGCGATCGCGGACCAGGCCATTCTCCGTGGAACCGGTGCTCGTGGACTGCGCGCCATCATGGAAGAAGTTCTGCTTCCGGTGATGTACGACATCCCGAGCCGCGACGACGTGGAGAAGGTCGTCGTGACTGCCGAGACCGTAAACGACAACGTGCTGCCGACCATCGTGCCGCGCAAGCCCGAGCGTCCGGAACGCCGCGACAAGTCCGCCTGATACGCGCCGACCGAGCTGCCGAACAACGACGAATCCCCGACCTCATCGCGAGGTCGGGGATTCGTCGTTGTCGCTGTGTTCAGCCGATGATCACCGCGTGCGCGCCGGGAACGTCGGTCAACGCGGCGAATCGGTCTCGAACCAGGGGGTCGTGGCCGGGCACGACGGTACCGGAGCCGGCGGCGAGCTCTCGGATTCGGTCGAAGGCCCCGTACATGTCCGGCAACGCGTGCAGGATCGCGAACGGGCTGTCGTCCTCGAAGTTCTCGTAGAAATGACTGGCGTCGGAGGCCAACACCACCGGGCCGCGGTCGGTGTTCACCCTGACCACCTGCATGCCTGCAGTGTGTCCGCCGACGGCGTGCGCGGACAGCCCGGGGAACAGGTCGAGATCGCCGTCGACGAGGTCGAGTCGACTGCCGCGATCGGCGGTTTCGATGTGTTCGGTGTCGGCTCGCGAGTGCAACCAGTGCTCTCGGGTGATGCGGGCGGCCCACGGCCCGGTCCAGTACTCGAGTTCTCTGCGCTGCACCACGTATCGTGCGATCGGGAGCTCCGCGACGACCCCGGTGTGGTCGTAGTGCAGGTGGGTCAGGATGCAGGTGTCGATGTCGTCCGGTGTCAGGCCGAGCTCGCCGAGCAGGTCGATCGGCGATCCGTGATAGTCGAGCCCGTCGACAGATTCTGCTGTGGCAGCGGATATTCCGGCGTCGATCAGCACCGTGTTGTTCTTCGAGAGGGCGAGCCACACGTAGTAGGCCACCGTCTGGCTTTCGGTACTGCGTTCGTCACGTTGGTGAAAGAGGTTGCCGCGCATTGCCGTTCGACTGGCATACTGCAGGGCGAGCACCGTCCAGGTGCCCGCCGCTGCAGGTCGAAGTGCGTCGATCACGATGTCGGTCAGACCGACGCGACGCGCGCGCTGTCGGTGGTGCGGGTCCGAACACCGAGCTCGTCGGTGGGGGTACGGAAGGTCTCCTTCGAGGTCGCGACGATCACGACGTTGATGGTGCAGAAGACCGCGGTGACGATCGCGACGGGTAGCCACGCACCGATCTCGGCTCCGGCGATCGCGCCCGCGATGGTCGGCGCGAATCCTGCGATGGCGAAACCGATCTGGGTTCCCAGTGCGGTTCCGGTCAGGCGGACCCGGGCCGGGAACATCTCACCGTAGAACGAGGGCCAGACGCCGCCGGTGGCGCTGTGCACGAAACCGAACATCACGATGCCGAAGACGAAGATGAGAACGTAGTTGCCGCTCGAGATGGACCACAGGTAGCCGAACATCAGGATCGCGCAGCCGATGGAGCCGAAGAGGAACACCGGCTTGCGACCGATGCGATCCGACAGTGCACCGAAGAAGGGCAGTGCGAACAGTGCGACGACGTTGGCGAGAACGCCGACCCACAGCATGGGGGTGCGTTCGAGGCCGACGGTGTTCACGGCGTAGGACAGCGCGTAGACGGTGAAGATGGTGCTGACCGAGGCGATGACTGCGGCCAACATGACGCGGACCACGGCCGACCCATGCTCGCTGAGCAGTTCGGCCACGGGCAGGCGCTGCGGCTCGGTCGAGGCCTTCTCTTCCTCGAAGACCGGGGTCTCGTCGAGCGAACGGCGGATGACGAAGGCGGCGACGACGACGAAAGCGCTGAGGAAGAACGGGATTCGCCAACCCCAGCTGAGCAGTGCCTCCTCGGGGAGCATGGCGACGGGCAGGAACACGGCGGTGGCGAGAATCTGTCCGCCCTGGGTGCCGCTGAGGGTGAAGCTGGTGAAGAACGCGCGCCTGTTGTCCGGGGCATGTTCGAGCGTCATCGAGTTCGCTCCGGCCTGCTCGCCGCCGGCGGAGAATCCCTGGCACAACCGAAGCAGCACCAGGATGATGGGAGCGGCGATGCCGATGGATTCGTACGACGGCAGGACGCCGACGCCCAGGGTGGCGATTCCCATCAGCAGGACCGTGGCGACCATGACCTTCTTGCGTCCGTACCGATCACCGATGTGGCCGAGGACCAGTGCGCCGAGCGGCCGTGCGAGGTATCCGACGCCGAAGGTGGCCAGGGCCAGCAGGGTGCCGGTCGCCGGGTTGGAGCCCGGGAAGAACACGCGGCCGAAGACGAGCGCGGCGGCCGTGCCGTAGATGAAGAAGTCGTAGTACTCGAGGGCGCTTCCGACCCATGCGGCTGTCGCCGCTTTGCGCGGGTTCGCCCCGGGGCGAAGCGGCGTCGGGTGGGTGCCGGGGGTGTGCGAATCCATCGTTCTCGTGTCTCTCTTCGTGAGGCGGGGGAGCGTAGGCGCTGGTCGACGATGCGTTCTCGGCAATCGGACCGCTAATGTACTAAATGGTTAACACCGGGTGCCTCTGAATACTGAACGTGATCCATGCCACGTGTCAACCCCTGACGTGACGAGACCTACCGAGAAATCGCGAATTTCAGCGAGAAGGCGAGGTCAGGAACGCGATGATCATGTCGCCGAGCATCGAGCGCAGCCGGTCTCGATGCCGGGGATCGGTGAGGTCACGGCCGAAGAGGGCCTCGAAGGTGTACCGATTCGACAGGCGGAACACACAGAAGCTGCTGATCGTCATGTGTACGTCGAGGGCATCGACGTCCGTCCGGAACACGCCGTCCGCCTGGCCCCGCGCCAGGATGCTCGACAGCAGCTCCGCGGCGGGATTGCCGAGGTTGCTCAAGGCCTCGGACGTGGAGATGTGTTCGCCGCGAAGGATGTTCTCGGTGGAGACCAGGCGAATGAAGTCGGGATTTTCCTCGTGATGGTCGAATGTCAGCGATGCGATGGCACGAATGGCCTCGACCGGTCCGAGGCCTTCGACGTCCACGTCTCGTTCGCGCTCGCGAATGCGCATGTACGACCGTTCGAGCACGGCCTTGTACAGGCCTTCCTTGTCGGTGAAGTAGTAGTACAACATTCGCTTGGTCGTGTGTGTCCGCTCGGCGATCTCGTCGATGCGCGCTCCTGCGAAGCCCTTGTCCGCGAACTCCTCGGTGGCCACCTCGAGGATGTTGTGCCGGGTCAGGTCGCTGTTGCGTCGACGCTTGACGCCGGGTCCGCTGGTGTCGTCGGACGTGTCGGTTGCGCGCGGAGCCATGGAACAACTCTATCGGCGCCGATTGTGGCGAAAGGGTTGGGCGCGACGCGGTCGCGTAGTACCGTCGAGCTAATTCACCAATTCGTACATTAAGGCTCGAGGAGATCGACATGCCGGAATCCCTGCTCTGCGGACTGATCGGGACGGGTATCGGCAAGTCGCTCACGCCCGCGATGCACGAACGAGAGGGCTCCGAGCACGGGCTGACCTACCAATATCGGATCATCGACCTGGACAGCCGTGGACTGACCGAAGAGGACCTTCCCCGTCTCGTCTCCACCGCAGCGGACCTCGGATTTCGGGGACTCAACATCACGCACCCGTGCAAACAACGCGTCATCTCCTCTCTCGATGCGCTCTCCGAGGACGCCGCCCGACTCGGAGCCGTCAACACCGTGGTGTTCGCCGACGGCCGGGCCGTCGGCCACAACACCGACTGGTCCGGATTCGATCGCAACTTCGGCCGCGGATTACCCGGTGCCGACATAGGCGACGTGGTGCAACTCGGTGCCGGGGGAGCAGGGGCGGCCGTCGCCTACGCGATGGCCCGCCGCGGCGCAGGCAGGCTCACCCTCGTGGACGCCGATCCGCTGCGGGCACAACAACTACGGGAATCCTTGTCCGTGATGTTCCCGGACGTCGAGATCCTCTCGGCGGGCCTCGACCGGCTCGCCGCCGTTCTCGACACCGCGACCGGCCTGGTGCATGCCACCCCGATCGGAATGGTCGAACATCCCGGATCTGCTGTGCCCGAGTCACTGCTGAACCCGAGGATGTGGGTCGCCGAGGTCGTGTATCGGCCCGCCGAAACCGAATTGCTCGCTGCTGCATCCCGAGCTGGGTGCCGAACGCTCAGCGGAACCGGAATGGCGGTGTTCCAGGCCGCCGACGCCTTCGAGATATTCACTGGACGCACCGCCGACGCCGATCGCATGATCGCCCACATGAGCTCGCTGATCGCACTGGAGGATCGCGCGACCGCAGGTGCTCTCGCATGAAGCACATCGCCACATCGGTGGCCACGGTATCGCTCAGTGGTTCGCTGGACGAGAAGATGCGCGCCATCGCAGACGCCGGGTTCGACGGCTTCGAGGTGTTCGAGCCGGACTTGATCAGCTCACCCGACCTTCCCGAGGACATTGCGAAGAAGGCAGCCGACCTCGGTTTGACCCTCGATCTATATCAGCCCTTTCGTGACGCCGACTCGGCCGACCCGGAACAGTTCGCCCGCAACCTCGTTCGCGCCGAACACAAATTCGACGTGATGGAACAGCTGGGGTGCGATCTGCTGTTGGTCTGCTCCTCTCCGCTTGCCGGTGCCGTCCGTGACGACGCCCTGCTGGTCGAACAGATGGCAACCCTCGCCGAGCGTGCGCATCGGCGCGGAATGCGACTGGCGTACGAGGCGTTGGCGTGGGGTGCCCACGTCAACACCTACCGCCACGCCTGGGACATCGTCCGGCAGGTCGATCATCCCGCGCTGGGAACGTGCCTGGACAGCTTCCACATCCTCTCCCGCGGTGACGATTCCGCAGGCATTCGCGAGATCCCCGGCGAGAAGATCTTCTTCCTCCAGTTGGCCGATGCCCCGCACCTGGTGATGGACGTACTGCAGTGGAGCAGACATCACCGATGCTTCCCCGGTCAGGGCAGCTTCGATCTGGCGCGCTTCGGTGCCGATGTCGCGGGCTCCGGGTATTCCGGCCCGTGGTCGCTCGAAATCTTCAACGACGTCTTCCGACACTCCGACACCGGCCGCACGGCATCCGACGCGCACCGGTCGCTGCTGTACCTCCAGGAGCAGGTGCGCGGCGTCGAAACACCCACGGACGGAAACGATCTGTTCGCGCCGCCACCGCCGGGTCCGATCGAGAACGTCGTCTCCCTGCGGATCGCGGCAGGGCCTGCGAAAGCAGCGCAGCTGGGCACCACACTGCGGCACCTGGGCTTCGATCTCACCGCAGCACACAGCGAACACGGACTCAGCCTGTTCACCCAGGGTCCGCTGGCCGTCGCCGTCGACACCACGGTGGACACGTTGTGGACCGCGCCGGGTGTCCCGGCTCATCTACCGGCGTTGGCCCAGATCGGGGTTCGCAGCGAGCGCCCGGATCTGTGGCTGACTCGGGCCCGCGCACTGGGAGTCACCGCATCCACCGTCTCCATGCCCGGTGTGGCTGACGCGACCGATGCGGTGGTGCGTCTGGCCGTGACCGGTGCGACGTCGCTGGACCTACGCACCCGCGACAGTGCGGGTGCCTGGCAATCGGCGTTCGATCTGGTGCCGAGGGTGGTGGAGGAGAACCGGGCATGCGTCACGCACGTGGATCACATCGCGCTCGCCGTGCCTGCCGAGAGCTGGGACGGGGTGATGCTGCTGCTGCGCTCGGTGTTCGGCATGGTGCCACACGAGGGCCAGGACGTCGTCGACGCGATAGGCCTGGTTCGCAGCCGAGCCCTCACCCTCGCCACCGCCAACGGCACGATTCGACTCTCGCTCAACATGGTTCCCGGCCGCCCGTCCGACTCGGACCCGCTTCCCGCGGCCCGGCGCGGAGGCGTCGGACACGTGGCGTTCGGATGCGAGGACATCCATGCCGCTGCGAGAGCGATGACCGAACGCGGGCTCACCCCGTTGCGGATCTCGCCCAACTACTATCGCGATCTCGACGCGCGATTCGGGCTCGGCCCCGAGACCCTGGACGCGATGCAGCGTCTGGGGATCCTGTACGACGCGGACGCGACCGGCGGCGAGTTCTTCCACTTCTTCACCGAGACCGTCGGTGACGACCTGTTCTTCGAGGTGGTCCAGCGCGTGGGTGGCTACGAGGGCTACGGAGAGACCAATTCGGCCGTGCGACTGGCGGCGCAACTGCAGTAGCAGTCACCGGACGGTGGTCAGCCGATTCGCTCGAACACCGCAGCGAGTCCCTGGCCGCCGCCGATGCACATCGTCTCGAGTCCGTAGCGGACCTCTCGGCGGTCCATTTCGCGCAACAGCGTCGCCAGAATGCGGGCTCCGGTGGCTCCGACGGGATGGCCGAGCGAGATGCCGGAGCCATGGGGGTTCAGTCGCGGGTCGTCGGGGTCGATGCCCCAGGACCTGGTCACGGCGAGAGCCTGCGCGGCGAATGCTTCGTTGAGTTCGATGATGCCCATGTCGTCGAGACTCAGTCCCAGCCGTCCCAGAGCCTTCTCGCTCGCGGGGACCGGCCCGATCCCCATCGTGCGTGGAGCCACGCCTGCGACGCCCCAGCCCGCCAATCGTGCCAGCGGCCGAAGGCCCAGTGCGGCAGCTTTTTCCGGGGTGGTGACGATGGCGATGGCGGCACCGTCGTTCTGTCCGCTGGCGTTTCCTGCGGTGACGGTCGACTCGGGGTCGATCGACGCGCGGATCGCCTTCAGCTTCGCCAGTGACTCCACGGTGGTGTCGGCTCGCGGATGCTCGTCGGTGGTGACGAGCAACGGATCCGATCTACGTTGGGGGACCGACACTCCCACGATCTCCTCGGCGAACACACCGCTGTTCTGCGCGGCGACTGCACGTCGGTGGGACTGGACTGCGAGTGCGTCCTGATCGGCGCGGCTGATGGAGAACTCCGCGCGCAGGTTCTCTGCGGTTTCGATCATGCCGCCGGGAACCGGAAAGTTCTTGCCGCCCGCGGTCACTCGCGCCCGGGCGAGGCGATCGGACAGAGCCACGGCCTCGGCCTTGACGCCCCAGCGCATGCCGGTGGCGTAGAACTCGGTCTGACTCATGCTCTCGACACCGCCCGCCAGCACCAGAACGTTGCCGCCGGACTGGACCTGCATGCACGCCTGCAACACCGCTTGCAGACCGGAGCCGCAGCGACGGTCGACCTGCATCCCGGGGACGTCGATACCCAGATCTGCATCGAGCGCGGCAATGCGTCCGATGGCCGGTGCATCGCCGTTCGGGGACGCCTGACCGAGGATCACGTCGTCGATGTCGGCACCGGAAATGCCCGTGCGGGTGACCAGTTCGGCGATCACGGCACCGGCAAGAGCCTGGGCGGAAATGTCCTTGAACTGGCCGCCGAAGCGACCGACCGGGGTCCGAAGTGGTTCGCAGATCACGGCATCAGGCATGGGTGGTTCCTCGCTTGTCGTTGGGTCCGGTGCTCACCCGGAGCAGGTCGATCTCGATGGCGCGGGTGGCGTCGAGCAGAGCCGGTAGCAGTTCGGTGCGCACCGCATCGGCGGAATGCCGCGCGGCCTGGGTCGAGACGTTCGCCGCTGCGACCACGGCTCCGTGTCCGTCGTGGATGGGAGCCGCGATGGAGCGCAAACCCTCTTCGAGTTCCTGGTCCACCAGGCAGAAGCCGTCGGATCGGACCCGGTCGAGTTCGCGGCCGAGCGCGTCGGCAGTGGTGATGGTCTTACCGGTGAGCGGAGTCAACCGCACCCGATCGAGGTATGCCGCGAGTTCGTCGGCAGGCAGTCCGGCCAACAGCACGCGCCCCATCGATGTTGCGAACGCGGGAAATCGGGTGCCGATGTTGATGCCGACGGTCATGATGCGGCTGACCGGAACACGGGCGACGTACACCACGTCGTCACCATCGAGAATCGAGACCGAGGACGACTCGCGCACTCGTTCGGCGAGAGCCTCCAGGTGCGGTCCCGAGACTTCCGGGAGCGACAGGCTCGACAGGTAGCTGTAGCCCAGCTCGAGCACTCGCGGGGTGAGCCAGAACATCGAGCCGTCGGTACGGACGTAGCCGAGTTCGACGAGGGTGAGCAGGAACCGCCGAGCGGTGGCTCGGGTGAGGTCGGTGGCTCGGGCGACATCGGAGAGTGTTCGACGCGGATGCTCGGCGTCGAAGGCTCGGATCACCGCAAGACCACGGCCCAGTGACTGGACGTAGTCCGAGGACGGCGGCGGCGATTCCGCGGAGTTCACGAGGTACCCGATTCGGTCTCGGCCGATGTCTCGGCGATGGCCGCGTTCGCGAGACCGAATGCACTGTTGCTGTTCGGAACTCCCGCGTACACCGCGGTGTGCAGGAACACCTCCGCCATCGTGTCCGGCGCAGTGCCCGCTCGCAAGGCGGCCCGAATGTGCATGTCGAGTTCGTGCTGGTTGCCCACCGCCGTCAGGATCGCCAGGGTCAGCAGTCGGCGGGTGTGGTGATCGAGTCCTGGCCGATTCCAGATGTCACCCCATGCAGTGCGGGTGATGAAGTCCTGGAACGGTGCGGTGAAGTCGGTTCGCGCGGCGACGCTGCGGTCGACGTGCGCATCACCGAGGATGCTGCGCCGCACCGCCATTCCGGCATCGTGGGCAGCTGCGCGTCCGAGCGCATACGCATCCGCTCCGATGTGTGCGGCGATCGCCGCGGTGACGGGCCCGGCTTGTTCGACGTTGGCCAGGTGCGCGGCCGGGTCGAGAACTCGGAACGTCGATCCGATGACGCCGTCGGCGATGATCTTCAGGTCCTCGGGCGTGGTCGAGGGGTCCTGCCGGCCCGCGATCACCAGGGTCGGAGCGGTGATTCGGTTCAGATCCGAACGAGAGTCCCAATCCGACAACGCCTCACAGCATGCTGCGTAGCCCTCGTCGGACGTGCCGGCGATCATCCGGCGATGCCGGTCGACGAGATCGACGTCGCGAGCGGCCAGTTCGGGGGTGAACCAGCGCTGGAGGACGGCGTCGGCCAGGGACGCGGTTCCCGCCGACCTGACCGTTGCGGCCCGATCGAGCCATTGCGCCGGCTCACCGAACCTGGCCGAGGTGCACAGCAACGTCAGAGTGATCACGCGCTCCGGGCGGTGGATGGCGATCCACTGCGAGACTGCGCCGCCGAGCGAGAGACCGACGATGTGTACACGCCGTAGATTCAGGGAATCGATCAGTGCCAGAACATCTTCGGCCAGTTCCGCGACGGAGTACGGGCCCGATGGCACCGGCGATGCCCCGTGCCCACGAAGATCGACGGCGACCACATGGGCAGAAGCGGACAGTGGTCCGATCTGCGGGTTCCACATCGATCGGTCGGAGCCGAGCGATCCGATCAGCACGACGGTCTCCGCGTCGGCGCGGGGTCCTTCGGTGCGTTCGTGAGCAAGTGCGACGGTCATCGTGAATCCTTCGATTCTGTGGTGAGTTCGGTGTCGAGGGCGTGCTCGGCGAGGATCGCGTCGACCAGCTCGGGCGCGTGGCCGAGATACGCGGCCGGGTCGAGTAGTTCGCGCACCGTCGACGGTGGCAGGAATGCCGTGATGGCAGGGTCGCTGTCCAGCGGCGCTCCCACCGCGCATCGCGCAGTGACTATCTCGCGGGCCTGCTCGGTGTGCGCTGCCAATGCCGCGGTGACACGTTCGGCGAGCAGCGCTCCACCCGTCGCATCGAGATTGCGGCCCATCGCCTCCGGATGAACGTGCAACCCGCTCAGGCTCTGCGAGAGTCGATGGGCGGCACCACCGGTGAAGCGCAGCAGATCGGTGATCGTCTCCCATTCGGCATGCCACGCTCCTGCGGCGCGCTGATGTTCGTGGTCCATGTTCGACAGCACCGTCGACACCGCACCCGGGACTCGCCGGGCCGCAGCCTGAGCGGTGATGGCCGCAACGGGATTTCGCTTGTGCGGCATCGCCGATGATCCACCCGGCGCGTCCTCCGAGACCTCGCCCAACTCGGTGGCGGACATCGACACGATGTCCTGGGCGATCTTGCCGATCGTTCCTGCCGCGATGCCCAGGGAACACGCGATGTCGGCGATCGCGGTGCGGTCGGTGTGCCAGGGAGTGTTCTGTCGAGCCAAGCCCAGTTCGACGGCCATCGCCGCTGCGATGGCGGGTCCGTGCGGATACACGGCCGCGAGAGTGCCTGCAGCACCGCCGTACTGGACGGCGCACGCACGTCGAACGGCCGCGATCCCGGTCTGCGCGCGGCGCAACCCCGAGAACCAGTTCGCGGCCACCAGACCGAAGGTGGTGGGCAATGCCTGCTGTCCGAGAGTGCGCGCCGCCATCGGGGTGGTCCGGTGGGTCAGGGCAAGACCCCGCGCTGCCGCACTCGCGGCGTCGAGCGAGCCCTCGATCGCACCGAGCGCATCGCGGGAGACGAGCATCAGCGCGGTGTCCATGATGTCCTGGCTGGTGGCCCCGGGATGCACTGCCGTAGCAGGAACATCGGCCTCGGCCACCTCGCTGCGAAGGATCTTCACCAACGGGATCACCGGATTGCCTCCGGCCGCCGAATCCACTCCGAGCCTCGCGATGTCCAGTCCCGCTCCGAGTTCGGTCGCAACAGAGGTGACGACCTCGGCGTGACCGGCCTGCACGAGACCGACCGTGACCGCGGCCCGGGAGAGCGCCGCCTCGACGGCGAACATCGCTGTCACCCAGGCTCGGTCGCCTACGAGCGGCGCAACGGTATCGCTACCGAACGTCGGATCGAACAGTGCCCCTCGCTCGGATTCCATCGTCCCCTCTCGGCAATCGTGTGTCACAGCGCGAAGAACGGAGTCTCGTCGCCGTCCGGATCGGTGTTCTGCAGCACGATGTCCAGGTGATACCCACCGTGGACCGGTGCTGCGACGAGTCTGGCACGCTTGTGCGCAGGCATGGCGGACAACACCGGATCGACCGCATTGGCCTCGACTTCGTCGGGAAAGTACACCCGTGTCACAGCTCGGTCGAGCATCCCGCGAGCAAAGACGCTGACGTCGATGTGCGGTGCTTCGACACGATCGTCCTCGGCCGGCAACGGTCCGGGCTTGATCGTGGTGATCGACATCGTCCCGGTCTCGTCCGCGAACGCGCGCCCGAAGCCGCGGAAACCGACTGTGCGTGACGCCACCGCGCCGCGCGGATCGTCGGGGTGATCGAACCGGCCGTCGGCATCGGCCTGCCAGGTCTCGATCATGGCGTCGGACATGGGGTTTCGGGCTCCGTCGATGACCGTGAACGAGACGGTGATCTCGCCGTCGGCGCCCTGCGGTACCACGCTCTCACCGTCGGGCCACAGCAGTCCGATATGGACGTAGGGACCCACTGTCTGAGACGGCGTCTGGCCGAACGGTGCGGTGGTGAAGTCGGCACCGGAGACCACCGGGTAGCGCGGGGCGAACTCGGGATCAGTCATCGTGGTCGTCTTCCTCGAAGGGGGTGGCGTTTCGGCCGCGGAGCACGATGTCGAATCGGAATCCGAGGGCCCAGTTGTCCTGTGTCGCTTCGTAATCGAACGCGCCGATCATTCGGGCTCGCGAGTCCTCGGGTGCGGCGTTGAAGATCGGATCCTGAAAGAACATGGGGTCGTCCGGGAAGTACATCTGGGTCACCAGTCGCTGAGTGAACGCCTGTCCGAACAGCGAGAAGTGAATGTGGGCCGGCCGCCACGCGTTGTGGTGGTTGCCCCACGGGTATGCGCCCGGCTTGATCGTGGTGAAGCGGTATCGACCCTCGGCATCGGTGAGAACGCGTCCGGTGCCGTTGAAGTGCGGATCGAGCGGTGCAGGCCACCGATCGCCGGTGTGGCGGTAACGGCCGCCTGCATTGGCTTGCCACACCTCGACGAGGGTGTTCGGAATCGCCTTGCCGTCGCTGTCGAGTACGCGGCCGTGCACGATGATCCTCTGCCCTTGTGCCTCACCGCCGTTCGCCAGGGTGAGATCGGCGTCGGCGGCGGTGACGCGTCCCTCGCCCAGCACCGGTCCGGTGATCTCGGTGAGTCGCTGGGGGAGCAGGGTCAGCGGCTGCGCCGGATGCCGAAGAGCGGTGGTCCGGTACTCGGGGAAGTCGAGCGGGGCATGGACCCCCGATTGATCCCGATACTCGGGCGGGAGAAGAAGCATCGAAGGTTCCTCACGATTGTGGTGATCTACGCAACAGACACCATAGCGAGATGTTCGCATTGTGGCAACCTGTTCATATTCCGCACAACATGCGGTAGCGTGCGTCTCATGTTGGACAAAGTCGTGGCCAGCGCCACCGAAGCCGTAGCGGACATTCCCGACGGATCGTCGATCGCCGTCGGCGGTTTCGGATTGGTCGGAGTGCCGGAGATTCTCATCGACGCCGTGCTCGCGCAGGGTGCGACCGATCTGGAAACCATCAGCAACAACTGCGGGACGGATGGCTTCGGCTTGGGAGTGCTACTGGCGCAGCACCGTATTCGCCGAACCATCAGCTCGTACGTCGGCTCGAACAAGGAGTTCGCGCGGCAGTATCTCTCCGGAGAACTCGAGGTCGAGCTCACCCCACAGGGCACCCTCGCCGAGCGACTGCGAGCGGGCGGTGCCGGCATTCCGGCGTTCTTCACCCCCGCAGGGGTCGGAACTCAGGTCGCAGACGGCGGATTGCCGTTGCGTTACGACGGCAGCGGCGGTATCGCACTGGCCAGTCCTCCCAAGGAGACCCGCGAATTCGACGGTGTCACCTACGTGATGGAACGCGGAATAGTCGCCGACTACGCGCTCGTGCACGCATGGAAGGGCGACCGACACGGCAACCTGGTGTTCCATGCCAGTGCACGAAACTTCAACCCGCCGGCCGCCGAGTCGGGGCGCATCACCGTCGCACAGGTCGAGCATCTGGTCGAGCCGGGGGAGATCGGACCGGACGAGATACACACCCCGGGTATTCACGTGCAGCGGGTGGTCCACGTCGGACCGGTCGAGGTCGGCATCGAGCAGAGGACGGTACGAGCATGAGCGAGAAGATGACCCGCGAACAGATGGCGGCTCGGGTGGCGCAGGAACTCGGCGACGGTCAGTACGTCAACCTCGGCATCGGCATGCCGACTCTCGTGCCCAACTACATCCCCACCGACGTATCGGTGATCCTGCATTCGGAGAACGGAGTGCTCGGTGTCGGCCCCTATCCCACCGAGGACGAACTCGACGCCGAGATCATCAACGCGGGCAAGGAGACCATCACGGTCCTGCCCGGTGCGTCCTACTTCGACTCCGCGCAGTCGTTCGGAATGATCCGTGGCGGCCAGGTCGACGTCGCAGTACTGGGGGCGATGCAGGTCAGCGCCACCGGTGATCTGGCGAACTGGATGATTCCCGGGCACATGGTCAAGGGGATGGGTGGCGCGATGGATCTGGTGCACGGAGCGCGACGCGTCATCGTGATGATGGAACACGTCTCTCGCAAGGGTGAGCCGAAGATCCTCGAACGCTGCTCTCTGCCGCTCACCGGCAAAGGCTGCGTGCACCGCATCATCTCGGACATGGCCGTACTCGACGTCACCGAACGCGGACTGCGCCTGGTCGAGACCGCGCCCGGTGTGTCCGTCGACGAGGTCAGAAATGCGACCGCTGCCGAACTACTGGTCGACGCCGACGTCTGAGACGTGAACGCGGTGGGCGTGAGAGTAGATGTTCATGGACCTACCGCGGAGGAAGCCGACGACCGTCAAACCGGACTCGGTGGCGAGGTCGACCGCAAGCGAGGACGGGGCCGAGACCGCTGCGAGAATCGGTATTCCGGACATCACGGCCTTCTGGGCCAATTCGAACGAGGCGCGGCCGCTGACCATGAGCACTGTGGCCTGCAGGGGAATTCGATCGTTGGTCACCGCCCAACCGACCACCTTGTCGACGGCGTTGTGGCGTCCGACATCCTCACGTAGAACGAGCATCTCGCCGTCTGCGGTGAACAGGGCGGCGGCATGCAGACCGCCGGTGGCATCGAAGACCTTCTGCGCGGCCCGCAACGTGTCGGGTAGCCCGGACAGAGTATCGGACGTCACGACGACCGAATCGGCCACGGGGGAATGCTTGGTGCGCAATCGAATTGCGTCCAACGATCCCTTGCCGCACACCCCGCACGAGGACGTCGTGTAGAAGTTCCGTTCGACGCCGGTCTCCGGTGGAGCGACACCCTCGGCCAGGGTGACGTCGAGGACGTTGTAGGTGTTCGCGCCCTCGTCGTCGACCCCGTCGCAGTAGCGAGCCGCTGCGATATCGGCCCCCGAGGCGATCACACCTTCGGTCAGCAGGAAGCCGTGAGCGAGCTCGACGTCGTGGCCGGGAGTTCGCATGGTGACGGCCAGCGCTGTGCCGTCGACTCTCAACTCCATCGGCTCCTCCACCACGAGGGTGTCCGGGCGCTCGACGCGGTGCCCACTCCTGAGTCGGACGACGGGTCTGCGGGTAGTGATGCGGCCCATCAGTGTCGGTTGGATTCGCGGTGACGACGGTGACTCATTCTTCGATTGTGGACCCCGGCGTTCTCGGGCCGTCGACGCGGTCGGTCATTGCGTTCACCAACGACACCATGCGCGGGTGATCGACGAGGTCGTCGACGAGTACTCGCTTGCCTTCGGCGTCGGCCAACGGGATCTTCCAGTTCTCGTACTGGGTTTCGTCGGTGCCGGGCTGGTTCTGGATGCGATGTTCTCCGACGGCGTCGACGAGAGCGACACCGATCAGCAGGGACGGACTGCGCTGGACGAGGCGATGCAGAGCTTCCACCGTTCGGTGGTTGTCGGCGTCGGCGTCGAGCAATCCGCGCTCACGCGCCAGCTCGAGAACCGCCTCGCGTTTTTTCGCGTCGACCTCCTTCTCGGAGTCGATATCGCGTTCGAGGAGGCCGAGACGTGATCGCAGGTCGATGTGTTCGCCGTCGAGATATCCGGCCGTGGGCGGCAGGTCGTGCGTGGTCACCGACGTCAGACACAGACTGCGGTAGTTCTCGGGCGGGATCGGTCCGGATTCGTCGGCCTCGAACCACAGGATCGAGGTGCCGAAGATGCCGCGTTCGGTGAGGTACTCCTGCACCATCGGCTCGAAGACGCCGAGATCCTCACCGACGACCACCGCGCCTGCGCGTTCGGCCTCGAGGGCCAGGATGCCGATCAGGGCCTCGTGGTCGTACTCGACATACGTTCCGCCGCCTGCGTTCTCGGCCTCCTGCGGAATCCACCACAGGCGGAACAGGCCCAGGATGTGGTCGACGCGGATGCCGCCGGCATGACGCAGGATCGTGCGCAGCATGTCCCGGTACGGCACGTATGCCAGCTCGCGGAGTCGGTCGGGATCCCACGGGGGTTGATTCCAGTTCTGGCCCTGCTGGTTGAAGTTGTCCGGCGGTGCGCCCACCGTGACTCCCGACGCGAGCACGTCACCGAGCGCCCACGCGTCGGCTCCGCCCCGCGCCACGCCGACGGCGAGATCGTGCATGATGCCGATGTCCATCCCCGCATCGAGCGCCGCACGCTGCGCGGCGGCCAACTGCTCGTCGCAGATCCACTGCAGCCACATGTGGAAGTCGATGCGCTCGGCGAGCTTGGTGCGCTGCTCGAGCACGAAGTCGGTCCGTGGGTGCGCTGCTCTGTCGGTCCACGCCGAATTCTCGGGTCCGAATTTCTCCGCCAATGCGCTCCACACCGCGAAATCGCGCAGTCCGGAACCCTCCCGTTCGACGAATGCACGGAATGCGGACTCGCGGGCCGGGCTTCGTTCCACTTTGTGAACACGTTCCAGGGCACGCAGTTTGGCCCTGAATGTCGAGTCTCGGTTCAGCTTCCCGGTTCGCTTGTTGGCCTTGTCGAAACGCTTCGCGGCTTTCTCGACCTTGGCGAACTGTTGCGGCGACAGCAGTGCGGTCTCGCGAATGTTCTCCACGCGGATGTAGAGCGAGTTGAAGAACCGGCGGGTGGTCGGCAGGTAGGGCGACGCCTCGACCGGTGTGGTGGGTCGGTCGGCGTGCAGCGGATTGACGAGAAGGTAGTCGAACCCGTGCTCGCGGCCCGCGATGTCGGCCATGTCCTCCAGGTCACCGAGATCACCGATTCCCCACGACCGCTTCGATCGCACCGAATACAACTGAGTGAGCAAACCCGTGCGCTGCCGGTCTGCCAGTTCTGCATTGGGGGACAACGACTTCGGCGTGAC
Organism: Rhodococcus sp. 14-2496-1d; assembly: GCF_002259365.1. Lineage (NCBI taxonomy): Bacteria > Bacillati > Actinomycetota > Actinomycetes > Mycobacteriales > Nocardiaceae > Rhodococcus > Rhodococcus sp. 14-2496-1d. The sequence continues at coordinate 113,303 of NZ_NPFV01000027.1, forward strand.
CACCACGACCGTGTCCGAGGTTCGGACCGTGTTGTCCTCGCTGATCGTCGTCGCGGTCAGGCTGTGCCAACCGAGCGGTGCGCTGCCGGGAACGACGAACGTGGCGCGACCGATCAGGCGGCCGTCGACCTCACGGGGATCGACCCAGACGTCGGCTTGGGTCACCTCGATGGTCTCGCCGTCCTCGGAGACCATCGAGACCTCGACCGGATTGCCGTGTGGCACATGCACCCACACCACTGCATCGGTGCCCTGGGTCGCCACCACCACCGGCGGAAGCAGACGCCGCCACGGCGCGTTCTCGATGTCGGCCCGAGCTCGGTCGACGTCCTCGGTCGATTCGGTTGCGTAGCCGCGCGCGGCGAGCACTCGACGCAGGGTGTCGTCGCTCACTTCGCGAACGGTGTCGTCCCAGCCTCGGTACGAGGTCGATGTGCCGAGACGTCGAGCGAGAGAGCGAAGTGCCTGCGAGTAGTCCACATCGATGATCGTGCCAGTTCGCTGCGTCCCCGTCACCCGGGCCGGGCGGTTTCGGGTCGACCGGGGTGGGGTAGGCGAACTGCGATGAGGTGGACACGACAGTCGGCCTCGCGAGACAGGACGATCGAAACCCTCGTGGTGTCCGCGAAAATGGCGGGTGCCGCGGCGGCGGCGTGGATTCTGGCCACCGAACTGCTGTCGATGTCGCAGCCTTTCCTCGCTCCCTACGCAGCGGTGTTCCTGATCGAGGTGACGATCAGCCGAAGCCTGCGCTCGGCGGCCGAGCAGATCGCCACGGTGACCGCAGGGGTTCTCGTCGCGGCACTCGTGGTTCGCATCGTCGGCCAGCCGAGTGTGGCTCTGGCGGTCAGCGTCTTCGTCGGTGCGCTCGTGGGCCGTTGGTCGAAGTTCGGTACGAGCGGAATCTGGATACCGGTGACCGCGCTGCTGATGATCACCTACGGATCGGCATCCGATCCGGTCGCCTTCGTGGACAGGATCGTCGAGCTCGCGGTTGGTGTGGCGGTGAACGCTCTCGCAGCACCGCCGCTGTACTGGCGGCAATCACAACACGCGGTGGAGTCGGTGCCCTCGGCCGCGGGATCCCTGTTGCGGGACGTCGCCTCGATCCCGTTCCGCCGTTCCACCCGCTCGGAGACGACGTCCGTGTCGCCGGTGCCGACTTCGTGCGTGCCCTGGCGGACGTGGTCGAGGGCCGGTGCGATGCGCGCCGTACCCAGGCGGACGTGGTCGACCGGGTCGCTGCGGCGGAAGAGACGTCGGCGGTGCTCGTGCACACGGTGGTGGCGTCCGGGCAGGGATCCGCCGGAGCGACGATGAGCGCAGGCAGGCTCGTGGGGCCGGCAACGGCAGCGCTCCGAGCGCTCACCTGACGCCTGTGTTGCTTCCGACTGCCAGGATTGAAACGCCGGGCGCTGGGTAGTCTGGCTCGGCGAACGGTAAAACGACTGCTCGGCGACGATGGGAAGTGCGGATGGCTGGGGTCAGCAAGATCGAAGAACTGGAGCGAGGTTCCGGTGCACCGGTCGAGCTGAGGGTGCGTGCAGAGGCAGACCAACTTCCTGTGGTTCGTGCCGTCGCCGAAACCCTCGCAGTGCTCAGCGACTTCACGCTCGACGACATCGCCGATGTGAAGTTGGTCGTCGACGAGGTGTGCTCGCAGCTGATCAAGGGCTCGGTCACCGATGCCGAACTGTCGTGCATGTTCGCAGTGAGCGACTCCGGAATCCGAATCGTCGTCACCTCCACCCTGACACCCACTTCCGTACCGAAGAAGGACAGCTTCGGCTGGCACGTGCTGCAGACGTTGACCGACGCCATCGAACTGCGTGCCGACGACGCGGTCGACGACGAGGTAGGTCGCACGGTCGCGATCGACGTGGTCAAGCGGAGGAGCAAGGTCTAGTGCCTGTGCCGCACGAACGAAGCACACGGCGAGAGTCCGACGATTACAGCGACGTTGTCGCCCTGATCCAGCAGATGCAAGCGCTCGACGAGAATTCACCGCAGCGCCGAGTGCTGCGCGATCGCATCATCACCCGCTGCCTTCCTCTCGCAGAACACATCGCACGCCGCTTCGGCGGTCGCGGCGAAGCACACGAGGACCTCCTGCAGGTCTCACGCCTCGGTCTGGTGAACGCGGTCGACAGATTCGACATCGAACGTGGTTCGGATTTCGTGTCGTTCGCCGTACCCACGATCATGGGCGAGGCTCGCCGGTACTTCCGGGACGCAGGATGGTCGGTTCGGGTGCCGCGGCGCATGAAGGAACTGAACTCGATGATCTCCCAGGCGGTGGGATCGTTGTCGCAGAAGCTCGGTCGAGCTCCGACTGCCAGCGAGATCGCCGTCGAGCTCGGGATCGACGTCAAGGAAGCCTCGCAGGCGTTGCTTGCGCGCAGCGCGTATCAGACCGTCTCGGTCGACTCGGTGGTCAGCGAAGATCGATTGCCGCTGATGGACACCCTCGGTGCCGACGATCCCGAACTCGAGAAGATGGAGAGCTATCTCGCGGTGCGCCCCGCGCTCGAGAAGTTGCCCGAGCGTGAGCGTCGCATCGTCGTGCTCAGATTCTTCGGGTCGATGACCCAGACACAGATCGCGGAGAAGGTGGGGATATCGCAGATGCACGTCTCGCGAATCCTGGCTCGCACGCTCGCTCAGCTGCGTGAGGACCTCGGCGAAGACTGACAGCGGCCGGTGGAGCTAGGCTCGCTGGATGAGCATGTACGACGACGTCGACGAGTACATCGGAGCCCGTCGGGTCACAGGCCTGGCGGCATCGCACGATTTCTCGCGGGCGGTGATCGTGGTTGCCGCACTGGACGATTCGCGGACCGAGTATCGAACGTCGTTGTGGGAGATCGATGTCGACGGTGGTTCGCCGGCCCGACGCCTCACGCACGGCGAGTGGGGCGAGAGCGCTCCGGTGTTCACCCCGGCCGGCGACTTGTTGTTCTCCCGCCGATCGAGCAAGGACGATCCGGCCCGGTTGTGGATTCTTCCTGCCTCGGGTGGTGAGGCGCGAGTGCTCGAGACTCGGTCGGCCGGTCTGAGCGAAATCCGAAGCGCCCGTTCCGGACACGGGCTGGTCGGGTTCTCGCCGGTGTTCGGATCGTCGAGCACCGATGAGGACGACGATGCCCTGCGCACCGAGCGCAAGGCCAACAAGGTGGATGCAATTCTGCACACCGGGGTTCCGGTGCGTTTCTGGGATCACGATCTCGGTCCTGCCACCCCGCATCTGTTCGCCGGATCGACCGACGGCACGACGGTGTTTCGTGATCTGACCTCGGATGCGGCCGGAGCTCTGCACGAGGCGGCGTTCGACATCAGTGCCGACGGTGCGTTCGTCGTGTCCACCTGGGCCGTACCCGGCGCTCTGGCGACCGTGCGGACGGTGCTGGTGCGCATCGACACCGCGACGGGGGAGCGCAGCACGATCGTCGACGACGTCGATGCCGATCTGGGCGCGCCGGCGATCTCGCCCGACGGTGCGTCCGTGGTGTTCGTGCGTGAATCGCTCTCCACTCCCGAGGATGCGCCTCGAATGACGCTGCAGCGCTACGACTTCGGGACTGCTTCCGTCGTCGATGTCGCGCCCGGCTGGGATCGATGGCCGATCGACCCGGTGTGGTTGCCGGACGGGTCGGGGGTGCTGGTGACCGCGGACGACGACGGCCGGTCGCCGATCTTCGTCGTCCGCGAGGGTGCGGAGCCGCGTCGGCTGACGAATACGAACGACGCCTACACCCACGTTCACGTGTCCTCGGACGGAACCAGGGTGCTCGCACTCGCCGCGTCCTATCTGGCCGCCCCGCATCCGGTGTCGATCGATCTGTCCGACGGCACCGTTGTGGACCTCGACACCTCCATCGACCGCAGTCCGTTGCCCGGAACTCTCACCGAGATCGACACCGTCGTCGGCGACGGAGCCCGGGTGCGCGGTTGGCTGGCACTGCCCGAGGGTGCCTCGGACGCGGCACCCGCACCGCTGCTGCTGTGGGTGCACGGTGGTCCGCTGAGCTCGTGGAACACCTGGTCGTGGCGGTGGAATCCCTGGCTGATGGTCGCCCGTGGGTACGCGGTGCTGCTGCCCGATCCGGCTCTGTCCACCGGGTACGGCCAGGAGTTCGTGCAGCGCGGCTGGGGTGCGTGGGGAAAGGCTCCGTTCACCGATCTGATGGCGTTGACCGATGTCGCAGCCGCGCTACCGCACATCGACGACACCCGCACCGCGGCGATGGGCGGATCCTTCGGCGGCTACATGGCCAACTGGATCGCCGGGCACACCGACCGGTTCGACGCCATCGTCACCCACGCGAGCCTGTGGGCGCTCGATCAGTTCGGGCCGACCACCGATGCCCCGTACTACTGGGCTCGTGAGATGTCTCCGGAGATGGCGGTGGAGAACTCCCCACACCTGTTCGTCGCGGACATCGCCACGCCGATGCTGGTCATCCACGGCGACAAGGACTATCGAGTGCCGATCGGCGAGGGCCTGCGGCTGTGGTACGAACTGCTCAGCGAATCCGGCCTGCCCGCCGACGACGAGGGCAACACCGACCATCGTTTTCTCTACTTCCCGGCCGAGAACCACTGGATTCTGAGTCCCCAACACGCCAAGGTCTGGTACGAGGTGGTGCTGGCATTCCTGGCGCAGCACGTGCTGGGCGAGAGGGTGTCGATGCCTCGAATCCTCGGCCACTAGAATCGACCGGTGACCAGTTCAGCGCCAGAGCACTCAGAGAACCCCGCCGATTCGATCGACCTGCCCAAGAGCTGGGATCCCAGTGCGGTCGAGGCGGAGCTGTACCGGTCCTGGGTCGACGCCGGGTACTTCGAAGCCGACGCCACCAGCGGCAAGCCGCCCTACTCCATCGTGCTGCCCCCACCCAACGTCACGGGCAGCCTGCACATGGGTCACGCTCTCGACCACACGTTGATGGACGCGCTGAGCCGTCGCAAGCGGATGCTCGGGTACGAGGTGCTGTGGTTGCCGGGCATGGACCACGCGGGTATCGCCACCCAGACCGTCGTGGAAAAGCAGCTCGCCGCCGACGGAAAGACCAAGGAAGAGTTCGGCCGCGAGCTGTTCATCGACAAGGTCTGGGACTGGAAGCGTGAATCGGGCGGAACCATCGGTGGGCAGATGCGACGCATCGGCGACGGTGTGGACTGGAGCCGAGAGCGATTCACCATGGACGACGGCCTGTCCGAGGCCGTGCAGACCATGTTCAAGCGTATGTTCGACGACGGTCTGATCTATCGCGCCGAGCGACTGGTCAACTGGTCTCCTGTGCTGCAGACCGCCATCTCCGACATCGAGGTCAAGTTCGAGGACGTCGAGGGCGAACTCGTCTCGCTGCGATACGGCTCGCTCGACGATTCCGAGCCGCATGTCGTCGTCGCGACCACCCGAGTCGAAACGATGCTCGGCGACACCGCAGTTGCGGTTCACCCCGACGACGAGCGATACAAGGCTCTCGTCGGCACCACCCTCGAGCACCCGTTCACCGGGCGGCAGATCCCCATCATCGCCGACGACTACGTCGATCCCGAGTTCGGCACCGGTGCCGTGAAGATCACCCCGGCTCACGACCCCAACGACTTCGAGATGGGTGTGCGGCACTCGTTGCCGATGCCCTCGATCATGGACAAGGCAGGTCGGATCGCCGACACCGGAACGCAGTTCGACGGCATGGACCGTTTCGAGGCGCGCGTGAAGGTTCGTGAAGCACTGGCCGAGCAGGGCCGCGTCGTCGCCGAGAAGCGTCCCTACCTGCACAGTGTCGGCCACTCCGAGCGCAGTGGCGAGCCGATCGAGCCGCGCCTGTCGCTGCAGTGGTGGGTCAAGGTCGACACCCTGGCGAAGGCGGCCGGTGACGCAGTGCGCAACGGCGACACCGTCATTCACCCGAAGAGTCAGGAACCGCGCTGGTTCGCCTGGGTCGACAACATGCACGACTGGTGCATCTCGCGTCAGCTGTGGTGGGGTCATCGGATTCCGATCTGGTACGGACCCGACGGCGAGACCGTCTGCCTCGGACCGGGGGAGACGCCGCCCGAGGGCTGGGAGCAGGATCCCGACGTTCTCGACACCTGGTTCTCGTCCGGGCTGTGGCCGTTCTCGACGATGGGGTGGCCCGACGCCACGGCGGATCTCGAGAAGTTCTATCCCACCGGTGTTCTCGTCACCGGATACGACATCCTGTTCTTCTGGGTCGCCCGCATGATGATGTTCGGCACCTACGTCGGAGCGGACGACGCGATCACCGCGGGCAAGTCGGGGCCGCAGGTTCCGTTCCGAGATGTGTTTCTGCACGGCCTGATTCGGGACCAGTTCGGCAAGAAGATGTCGAAGTCGCGGGGCAACGGCATCGACCCCCTCGACTGGGTCGACCGTTTCGGTGCCGACGCGCTGCGCTTCACACTCGCTCGCGGCGCGAACCCCGGAGCCGACATGTCCGTGGGCGAAGACCACGCCCAGTCGTCGCGCAACTTCGCCAACAAGTTGTTCAACGCCACCAAGTTCGCTCTGATGAACGGCGCGGCACCGGCAGATCTGCCTCGGCGCGGCGAGTTGACCGACGCCGACCGATGGATACTCGACCGGCTCGAACAGGTTCGGGCAGAGGTGGATTCGGCGTTCGATCGGTACGAGTTCAGCAAGGCCTGCGAGGCGCTCTATCACTTCGCCTGGGACGAGGTCTGCGACTGGTACCTCGAGATCGCCAAGGTTCAGTTCGCCGACGACGCCATCGCCGCCACCACGCGCGGAGTTCTCGGTAACGTCCTCGACGCCCTGCTTCGGTTGCTGCATCCGGTGATTCCGTTCGTCACCGAAACGCTGTGGAAGGTGCTCACGGGCGGCGAGTCGCTGGTGATCGCGGCGTGGCCCACTGCCGCCACCGAGTCGTTGGATCCTGTTGCGGCACAACGCATCGAGGACATGCAGCGGCTCATCACCGAAATTCGCCGATTCCGCAGCGATCAGGGACTCAAGCCGTCCCAGAAGGTGGCGGCCCGCATCGTCGGAGTCCCCGACTCCGATCTGGACGGGCAGATTTCGGCGGTCACCGCACTGGCTCGACTGACCGAGCCCGCCGAGGACTTCGCCGCCACGGCCTCGGTGGAGGTGCGCCTGAGCAAGGCCACCGTGGTCGTCGAACTCGACACCTCGGGCACCGTCGACCTCGTCGCCGAACGGGCCCGCCTGGTGAAGGATCTGGCCGCTGCGGAGAAGGAACTGGCGCAGACCACCGGCAAGCTCGGCAACGAAGCGTTCCTCGCGAAGGCACCGGATGCGGTGGTGGACAAGATCAGAACACGCCAGACGATCGCGGGCGAAGAGATCGCACGCATCTCGGCGCGGCTCGAATCGATGGGAACCTAAGTGACCGAACCCGACGCCGCCCTGCCGCTACCTCCGCCGAGCCCGGTCGATCTGGCCGAGCTCGCCCTCGTGGAGGCCGAGCTCGACAAGCGTTGGCCCGAAACCAAGATAGAGCCGTCGACGGCTCGGATCTCGGCGCTGATGGATCTGCTCGGCTCGCCGCAGAAGGCGTACCCGTCGATTCACGTCGCCGGCACCAACGGCAAGACCTCGGTGACTCGCATGATCGATGCACTGCTCACTGCCTTCCACCGACGCACGGGCCGAACCACCAGTCCGCACCTGCAGATGGCGACCGAGCGGATCAGCATCGACGGGAGGCCCATCTCTCCGCGGCTCTACGTCGACACCTACAACGAGATCGCACCGTTCGTCGAGATGATCGACGCGCAGTCCGAGGCTGCGGGCGGACCCCGAATGAGCAAGTTCGAGGTGGTCACGGCCATGGCGTTCGCTGCGTTCGCCGAGGCCCCGGTCGAGGTCGCCGTCATCGAGGTCGGACTCGGTGGGCGTTGGGACGCCACCAACGTCGTCGACGGCGAGGTCGCCGTCATCACCCCGATCGGCCTCGATCACGTCGAGTTCCTCGGCGACGATCTCGCCGGGATCGCAGGCGAGAAGGCGGGGATCATCAAGAAGGCCCCGGAATCGCTCGTGCCGCGCGACACCGTCGCGATTCTGGCGAAGCAGCAACCAGAGGTCTCCGAGGTGCTGCTGCGGGCGGCGGTGCAGGCGGATGCTGCGGTGGCGCGGGCCGGATCGGAATTCACCGTGCTCGGGAGGCAGATCGCCGTGGGGGGCCAGCAACTGGAACTGCAGGGGCTCGGCGGGGTGTACACCGACGTTTTCCTGCCGTTGCACGGCGAGCATCAGGCGCACAATGCCTCGCTCGCACTCGCGGCGGTCGAGGCGTTCTTCGGTGCCGGTCCGGATCGCCAACTCGATCAGGACACCGTGCGCGGCGCGTTCGCGACGATCGTCAATCCGGGTCGGCTCGAGCGGGTTCGCAATGCCCCGACCGTGTTCCTCGACGCCGCGCACAACCCGCACGGGGCGGCAGCGCTCGCCGCCGCCCTCACCGACGAATTCGACTTCCGCAAACTCGTCGGCGTCGTCAGCGTCATGGCGGACAAGGACGTCGGAGCGATTCTCGACGCACTGGAACCGGTGTTCGACGACATCGTCGTCACCCACAACGGGTCGGCGCGGGCGATGGACGTGGACGCGTTGGCCGACATCGCGGTGGCCAAGTTCGGTGACGAACGCGTCGTGGTGACGTCGACACTGCCCGATGCCCTGGAAACGGCGATCGGGCTGGCCGAGGAGGTCGCCGAGCCGGGGGAGGCCGTGTCCGGTGCCGGAGTCGTCGTGACCGGATCCGTGGTGACCGTCGGTGCAGCTCGCACTCTGTTCGGAAAGGACCCCGCGTGAGCGAAACAGAGTTCAGACCACCCACGAACGACCCGTGGAAGGGGTTCCGCGGTGTCGCGGCGGGCACCCTCGTGCTCGAAGCCATCGTGACACTGCTCGCGCTGCCGGTGGTGGCGACCCTCGGCGGCGGCGCGACCTGGTTCTCGACGACCTACATCGTGGCGTTGGCCGTCGTGATGGTCCTGGCGGCGGGCAAGCAGGGGGAGCCGTGGGCGATGAAGCTCAACCTGATTCTCCAGCTGTTCGTCGTGGCCGGGGCGGTGTTCCACCTCTCCATCGGTGCCGTCGGCCTGATCTTCATCGCGGTCTGGCTGTATCTGCTGTACCTGCGCCGTGACATCACCGAGCGGATCCGACGAGGAATGTTGCCGGGGCAGCGCGACTGACCGGGGAAACCCGTCGGTTTCGGCGATGCGGCGCGCGCTGCGTCGCCGGGTTCCATTACTGTCGTCTTTCGTGACCGACCGCACCCTTGTACTGATCAAGCCCGACGGAGTTGCCCGGCGTTACGTAGGAGAGATCCTCGGCCGCGTGGAGAAGAAGGGTCTGAGCATCGTCGCACTCGAGCTCAAGACCGTCTCCCGCGAATTGGCCTCGGCTCACTACGCGGAGCACGAGAGCAAACCGTTCTTCCCCGAACTCCTCGAGTTCATCACGTCCGGACCTGTCGTGGCCGCAGTTCTCGAAGGCCCCCGCGCCATCGCGGCCTTCCGTCAGATCGCAGGCGGCACCGACCCCGTGGCCAAGGCGGTTCCCGGGACCATCCGCGGTGACCTCGCCCTGGATGGTCAGCAGAACCTGGTACACGGATCGGATTCCGTGGAATCGGCCGAGCGCGAGATCGCACTCTGGTTCCCCGGCCTCGCCTGACCGTTCCGCCGTCGACAGAAACAGCAACGTTCGTCAGCCACGCCGCACCCGTCGGAAACCCGATCGGTGCGGCGTGGCGAGTACGCATCACAGCGTGTGGGATACTCGACAACAGATCGACTCCACTGCACCAGTACGTACAGGTTTCACGCTCCACCCGAAGCCCAGGCTTCACGGAAGTTCGCTAGACCGGTGTGATGGATTCGATCGGATGACTGTCGTCTATCCGCTGCCCGTCATCGCAGATGCTCGAACGAGAGACAGGCTCGTTCGCGTTCTTGCTTGATGATCAGGCGCTCGGATCGCCGGTACACCACCATCCAGCCAGGCACTGCACACGCTGTCGTCGACCACCGAGAACTACGAAGTGGTCATCGGCTCGGGTGCGGAGCGAGACCGAACAGCTGACGTCCAACCCGACGTGAGTACACAAGGATTGCCCTCGCGTGGCCGCGTCACACCCGGAAGTCGGATGGACGCGCCCGGGGGCCCGAGGAGACTACGTGGCCGATCAAAGCCCGTCCGAAGATGTACAGAACGAAAACGCAGGACGTACGGAGGCCCCCGGCCCGGTGTCGCCTGTGGAAACCGACGCGGTGTCGTCGGTGCAACCCGACACCATCGAGCTGCCGACCAGGTTGCGCGTGCACGCATTGGCGAAGATCCTGGGCGTCACCAGCAAGCAGCTGCTCGTCACCCTCGGTGAGCTCGGCATCGAAGCGCGCAGTGCTCAGTCGAGCCTGAGCCGTGACGTCGCCGAGTCCGTTCGTGATTCGGTCAACGGCCCCACAGCAGCAACTCTCGATTCCTCGACTGCCGAGCCGACTCCGGTGCCCGATGTCGATGTGCCTGCTGCCGATGAGCCCGCGGGCGAGGTTCCGTGGACCGAGCCGCAGCTGTTCACCAGTGCGCCCGCACCGGAGCCGGAGGCGGCCAAGCCCGCGGCAACGACCGACCAGCCCACAGCGACGACCTTCGCCACCCCTCTGTTCCTGCAGCCCGCCGCTGTCGATGCTCCGGCGACGGAATCGACGGAGTCACCGGCCGAGCCTCCGGCTCGCCGTCGCCGCAGCCGCAAGGCCGCGCCCAAGGACGAGGCTGCGAACGCCGAGAGCAGTGCCACTACCGACAGCAGCGAGTCCGCAGTGACGCCGGAGACCGGTGCATCCGAGGTCTCCGCCGTCGAGACCGACCGGTCCTCCTCCGAGGCCGGCGAGTCGGCCGAAGCCGAGAGCTCGACCGACGGTGACGGCGACGACGATCAGTCTCAGCCTCGACGTCGCCGGCGCGGCCGTCGTGGTCGCGGACGCGGTCGCGGCGAGCAATCCTCGGACGAGTCGACCGACGAGAACTCGGACGACGATTCCGACGGGGACACCGACAGCACCGACACCACCGATTCGACCGACGCGGAGTCGAGCGACGACGCGGACTCGGACGAGTCCTCGGCAGGTGACGGGCAGCAGTCGAACTCGGGACGACGCTCGCGTCGGTCACGTACTCGCAGCCGTTCCTCCGACCGTCAGAACTCCGATTCGACCGACTCCTCCGACGACGCGCGCACCGCGGACTCCTCGGCCGAGGACGGCGACGACGAGTCCGATTCCGGAGCCCAGGACAACTACGACGACTCCGACAACGGTGGTTCGGACGGAGACGGCTCCAGCCGCCGTCGCCGTCGCCGTCGCAGGCGCAAGACCGGAGCCGAGGCCGCTGCCGAAGGCGCGACGTCCGAGGACGATCCGCCCAACACCGTCGTGCACGAGCATGAGCCACGCAACAAGAGTCGCGCACCCCGGGACGAGGTTCAGGGAATCACGGGTTCGACGCGCCTCGAGGCCAAGCGTCAGCGCCGCCGCGACGGGCGCGATGCCGGCCGTCGTCGTCCGCCGATCCTCACCGAGTCCGAGTTCCTGGCGCGCCGCGAATCCGTCGACCGCGTCATGGTCGTGCGCGAGAAGGCGACACCGGATCATCCGCTGACCACACAGGTTGCCGTGCTCGAAGACGGCGTGCTCGTCGAGCATTTCGTCACCAGCAGTGCCACCGCGTCGATGGTCGGCAACGTGTACCTGGGCCGCGTCCAGAACGTGCTGCCCAGTATGGAAGCAGCGTTCATCGACATCGGCCGAGGCCGTAACGGTGTGCTGTACGCAGGCGAGGTCAACTGGGACGCTGCCGGTCTCGGCGGGAGCGCGCGCAAGATCGAGCAGGCCCTCAAGCCGGGCGATCAGGTTCTCGTGCAGGTCAGCAAGGACCCGGTGGGGCACAAGGGTGCTCGCCTGACGACGCAGCTCTCGCTCGCCGGTCGCTTCCTCGTCTACGTGCCGGGTGGAAGCTCCACCGGTATCAGCCGCAAGCTGCCCGATACCGAGCGCAAGCGGCTCAAGGAGATCCTCCGCGACATTGTGCCTCCCGAGGCAGGCGTCATCATCCGCACCGCAGCGGAGGGCGTCAGCGAAGAAGAGCTCGCACGTGACGTGACTCGCCTGCAGGCGCAGTGGGCCAGCATCGAAGAACGCTCCGCCAACGCCGAAACCGGCAAGGGCGTGCAACCGCAGACGTTGTACGAAGAGCCCGACATGTTGGTCAAGGTCATCCGAGACCTGTTCAACGAGGACTTCTCCAAGCTCGTCATCGAGGGCGACAAGGCATGGACGACGACGTCCAACTACGTCGAGACCGTGGCCCCGGACATGATGGAGCGGCTGCACCGATACGAGGCGGACGGCAGTTCGGTCGACGTCTTCGCTGCGCACCGCATCGACGAGCAGCTGGCCAAGGCTCTCGATCGCAAGGTCTGGCTGCCCTCGGGCGGCACCCTGGTGATCGATCGCACCGAGGCGATGACCGTCGTCGACGTCAACACCGGCAAGTTCACCGGCTCCGGCGGCAACCTCGAAGAGACCGTCACCCGCAACAACATCGAGGCGGCCGAGGAAGTCGTTCGCCAGATGCGTCTGCGAGACATCGGCGGCATGATCGTCGTCGACTTCATCGACATGGTGCTCGAGTCCAACCGCGATCTCGTACTGCGGCGGCTCACCGAGTCCCTCGGACGCGACCGGACTCGCCATCAGGTGTCCGAGGTGACCTCGCTCGGACTGGTGCAGATGACCCGCAAGAAGCTCGGTACGGGGCTCGTCGAGGCGTTCTCCACCACATGCGAGCACTGCCAGGGTCGCGGCATCGTCGTGCACCCGTTCCCCGTCGATGCCAAGCCGGACAACGACGGCGGACGGTCGAATTCGTCGCGGTCCGACAGCAGCAACTCGGGAACGAGCAGCAGGCGTCGACGCGGCAAGGACAACAAGGCCGACGGCAACGATCGGTCGGACGGTGGCGACCGGGCGTCCTCGAACGATCGGGCAGGCACGGGAGACAGTCACGAGCACCCGGTGGTCGACCCGTCGATCAAACGAGCGCACCCGGTGGCGCTGGCCATGGCCGCGCATCACGACGACGTGGTCGCCGACGTCAGCCCGGCCGATGTCGAGACACCGGCACCGGCCGAAGCTGCCGGCGGCGACGCAGTGGTGACCGTGGTCTCCGCCGACGACGTGGACGTTGCGGCCGCTGCGGTCGCCGACGCGGAGACCGACGTCACGACAGCGGACTCGCCCGCCGAGACTCCGGCCGACGAGCCGTCCGCTCCGGCGGCACCGAAGGCTCGACGCGGACGGCGGGTGGCCCGCAAGGCAGCAGCGCCGACCGGCACAGCGCCCGACGCGGGCATGGTCATCGTCGTACCCGCCACGGACGACGCGGAGGACGCCACGTCTTCCGACCAGGCCGGGACAGCACCCGACGAGCCGTCGGCACCGCTCACTGCGGCGGCCGAGCAGCCAACGGAGCCGGTCGAGGTGCCTGCCGCACGTCCTCGCAGACGGCGCGCAGCAGCGCGGCCTGCAGGTCCTCCGGTGGACATCGATGCCTAGCAGAGCAGGGCAGTTTGACCCTGGCCGTCTCCCTGCCGTAACCTTGATAAGTCGCTCCCGGTGACACCGTTCTGCCGTGCCGTAGTGGTGCTGTAGGGAACAACGGTTCTCGAGCGGGTCGGAATGATCATCATCCCGACCGGCCGATAGGGAGCAAGCAAACACGTTTTACCAGACCAGTCGTGTTGCCATGCGCAATGCGAGCAAGTTCGAAGAAGCAAGGGGTAGCCCTCCGATGGCAACGTACGCGATCGTCAAGACCGGCGGAAAGCAGTACAAGGTCGCTGTTGGTGACCTCGTCAAGGTCGAGAAGATCGAGGGAGCGCCCGGCACTGCTGTCTCGCTTGCTCCGGTCCTCGTCGTAGACGGATCCGACCTGACCACCGATGCAGACAAGCTGGCGAAGATCTCGGTCGCCGGTGAGATCGTCGAGCACACCAAGGGCCCGAAGATCCGCATCCACAAGTTCAAGAACAAGACCGGATACCACAAGCGTCAGGGACACAGGCAGAAGCTCACTGTCCTCAAGGTCACCGGCATCAAGTGACCAGGTCCCTTCGGACCCGCGTTCTCCCAAGCTGATTCACCCCGAGGAGGGTATGCAACATGGCACACAAGAAGGGCGCATCGAGCTCCCGTAACGGTCGCGACTCGAACGCTCAGCGCCTCGGCGTCAAGCGTTTCGGCGGCCAGACCGTAGGCGCAGGCGAGATCCTGGTTCGTCAGCGCGGCACGCACTTCCACCCCGGCGTCAACGTCGGCCGTGGCGGCGACGACACCCTGTTCGCACTCGCCCCGGGCGCAGTCGAATTCGGTGCCAAGCGCGGTCGCAAGACCGTGAACATCGTTCCGGTCGCTGTAGAGGCCTAGTCCTTCTGCAGCGCTCGCGCCCACGATGGCCGACGCGACCGGGCAACTGCTCGAGTCGACCATCCACGGCGTACGTTCACAGCTCCCGATAGGGGCGGACCAGGGTCATGAGACCGGTCCGCCCCTATCGCTTTTTTCTCCCGCTTTTTCTTTCACGAAAGGATCGAAGACAGCTATGTCACGATTCATCGACCGCGTGGTGCTGCACGTCAGCGCCGGCAAAGGTGGCAACGGCTGCTCTTCGGTTCACCGCGAGAAGTTCAAGCCTCTCGGTGGCCCCGACGGTGGCAACGGAGGACAGGGCGGCGGAGTCGTGTTCGTCGTCGACAGCAACGTCCACACTCTGCTCGACTTCCACTTCTCCAGCCATGCCAAGGCAGGCAACGGAACTCAGGGCATGGGCGGCAACCGCGAGGGTGCCAACGGCGAGGACCTGATCCTCAAGGTTCCCGACGGCACCGTCGTGCTCGACAAGAAGGGCAACGTCCTCGCCGACATGATCGGCGAGGGAACACGTTTCGACGCCGCTCCGGGCGGCCGCGGTGGACTCGGCAACGCAGCTCTCGCATCGAAGGCTCGACGTGCCCCCGGATTCGCACTGCTCGGCGAAGAGGGCGTCGAGCGCGAACTCGTCCTCGAACTCAAGTCCGTCGCCGATGTGGGCCTCGTCGGTTTTCCGTCGGCCGGTAAGTCCTCGCTGGTTTCGGTGCTCTCCGCCGCGAAGCCGAAGATCGCCGACTACCCGTTCACCACACTGGTGCCCAACCTCGGTGTCGTATCCAGTGGAGACACCACGTTCACCGTCGCCGACGTCCCCGGGTTGATCCCTGGCGCGAGTCAGGGCCGCGGTCTCGGACTGGACTTCTTGCGGCACCTCGAGCGATGCGCTGTGCTCGCACACGTAGTCGATTGCGCGACACTGGATCCGGGTCGCGATCCGATCTCCGACGTCGACGCCCTCGAAGCCGAGTTGGCGGCCTACAAGCCGGCTCTGTCCGGTGATGCCAGCCTCGGTGATCTCGCCGATCGGCCCCGCATCGTCGTACTGAACAAGGCAGACATTCCCGAGGGTGCCGAACTCGCCGAGATGGTCACCGCCGAGTTCGAGTCGCGTGGGTGGCCCGTGTTCACCATCTCCGCGGTGACGCGTGCCGGTCTCAAGCCGCTGACGTTCGCGTTGGCGAAGCTGGTCGAGGAGTACCGCACTGCGCATCCGGCTCCCGAGCCGCGACGTCAGGTGCTGCGTCCGGTCGCCAAGAACGACGACAGCTTCAAGGTGGTGAAGGATCCGGACATCCCGGACGGCTTCATCGTTCGCGGTACCCGACCGGAGCGGTGGGTACGCCAGACGCAGTTCACCAACGACGAGGCCGTCGGCTATCTCGCCGACCGTCTCGCGCGGCTCGGCGTCGAGGACGCACTCATCAAGGCCGGCGCTCAGCCCGGTGCTTCGGTCACCATCGGCGACGTCTCGTTCGATTGGGAGCCGCAGACCCCGGCCGGTGTCGAGATCACGATGACCGGCCGTGGCACCGATGCCCGCCTGGATCAGGTCGAGCGCATCGGCGCATCCGAACGCAAGCATGCCCGCCAGGTTCGTCGCGGGCTCGATACCGAACAGGAGTAGCCGTGGTGGCGGTGCGTGAATCCGATTCGCTCGCAGAGGCTCTCACCGATACCCGTCGCACGATCGCCGATGCCAAGCGGATCGTGGTCAAGATCGGTTCCTCGGCTCTCACCAGCCTCGACACCGGTCTGGATCTGGGCCGACTCGATCTGCTCGCCGACGCCATCGAATCTCGGATGCGCAGCGGCACGGACGTGGTGGTCGTGTCCTCCGGCGCGATCGGCGCAGGGATGGCACCGCTGGGCCTGACCAAGCGTCCACGAGACCTGGCGACCAAGCAGGCTGCGGCGAGCGTCGGACAGCTCGCTCTGGTTCATGCGTGGAGCTCGTCGTTCCACCGGTACGGACGCACGGTCGGACAGGTTCTGCTGACGGCCGAGGACATCGCGCGGCGAACCAACCATCGCAATGCTCAGCGCACCCTGGATCGGCTGCGCTCGCTCGGTGCCGTGGCCATCGTCAACGAGAACGACACGGTCGCCACCGCGGAGATCAGGTTCGGCGACAACGATCGCCTGGCTGCCCTGGTCGCCCACCTCGTCGGAGCGGACGCGCTGTTCCTGCTCTCGGACGTGGACGGGTTGTACGACGGTGATCCTCGCAAGGGCGAGGCGACGCTGATCCCGGAGGTGACCAGTCCCGAGGATCTCGACGGCGTCGTCGCCGGCTCCGGGGGAGCGCTGGGCACCGGCGGAATGGCGTCCAAGCTGTCCGCTGCGCGTCTCGCAGCCGATGCCGGTGTTCCGGTGCTGCTGGCTGCGGCATCCGATGCTGCACACGCACTGACGACGTCCGCGGTGGGTACCGCCTTCGCTGCTCGGCCGACTCGGTTGTCGGCCCGCAAGTTCTGGGTCCGTCATGCCGCGGATGCCGCGGGAGAACTCCACCTCGACGCGGGGGCGGTGCGTGCAGTGGTGGATCGGCGACGGTCGTTGCTGTCCGCTGGTATCACGTCGGTGACGGGATCCTTCCACGGCGGCGATGTGGTCTCGTTGGTCGACCACGGCGGCGTCCTGGTGGCTCGCGGGGTCGTCGCGTACGACTCGGCGGAGCTGGCCGGAATGCTCGGGCGGTCCACAGGGGATTTGGCCGCGGAACTACAACGACCTGTGGTTCATGCCGACGATCTGGTTCCTGCCTGATCGAGGTCGTCGGCCAGCGCGGTCGCCACCTCAGAGCAACCGGCATGGACTGTGAGAGAAGCGAATTCGTCGCCGCGGGTGGTACCGCGGTTGACTATGACGATCGGCTTCGACTTCTTGGACGCGTGCCTGACGAACCGCAGGCCGGACATCACGGTCAGCGAGGATCCGAGCACCAACAACGCATCACTTCGGTCGACCAGATCGTATGCCTCGGCGACACGCGGCTTGGGAACACTCTCACCGAAGTAGACGATGTCGGGTTTCAGTATGCCCGAACATGATTCGCAGTCGACCATTCTGAAGTGCGCGGTCGAGGAGATGATCGCGTCGGCATCGGGCGCGATCTCGACGCCGTTTGCGGGTGCAACCGACTCGAGGAAACCCGGATTGGCACGATCGAGTCGCCGGGCCAGTTCGAAACGCGAGATCAATCGCTCGCAGTTCAGGCAGCGAACGCGGGCGTAGACGCCGTGCAGGTCGATGACGTTTCGGCTGCCCGCCTTGGTGTGCAGCATGTCGACGTTCTGGGTGATGATGCCGGTGACGACGCCGGCCCGTTCGAGTCGGGCGAGTGCTCGGTGCCCGTCGTTGGGTACCGCGGCATCCATGTGTCGCCACCCGACGTGGTTGCGTGCCCAGTAGTGCCGACGAAATTCGGCGTCACCGATGAACTGCTGGAATGTCATCGGGTTACGCGGGGGTGACTGCGGACCGCGGTAATCGGGAATGCCGGAGTCGGTGGACATGCCTGCGCCGCTCACGACGGTGACCGTCCTGCCCTCGAGCAGAGAAGTCAGCTGCTCGTACAGGACTGCGGACACAGCAGATGCATTCACTTCGTCCAGGATAGCGATCCATCGCCCGATGAGCACCGTATCGACGCCTACGGCCCGCACCCGACGCGGAAGCGTCGGTGCGGGCCGTCAGGGACGTACTGGTGCTACGCGGGTACCTCGACGAGGGGGTACACGCCGTTCTCGTCGTGCGTCTCGTTGCCGACGACCGGGGGATTGAACACGCACAGCATGCGCATCGTGGTACGCGGCTCGACGGTGTGGCGCTCGTGTCCGTTGAGCAGGTACATCGATCCCGCACCGAGCTCGTAGGTTTCTCCGGTCTCGCGGTCGGTGAGCGTTCCCTCGCCCTCGATCAGCCAGACGGCCTCGACGTGGTTGGCGTAGTGGAAGTTGTTCACCGTGCCGGCCTGAATCGTGGTCTCGTGGAACGAGAATCCGACCTTGTCGCCGCCGAGAATGATTCTCTTGCTGCGCCAGTTGCCGTCTTCGCTCTCGATGTCGCGATCGGTACCGGTGATCTCCTGGGTGGTGCGAACGATCATGCGATGTCCTCCTTCGATGTCGGTTGCTGCGGACGGACGGTCAGGAAAGCACCTTGGCGACGGCGCTCTCGATGACGTCCAGACCGCGGTCCAGCTCGTCCATCGTCGTGGTCAACGGTGGGAGCAGCTTGACGACTTCGTCCTTCGGTCCTGCCGTCTCCACGAGCAGATGCTCGTCGTAGCAGAGCTGTGAGACCTTGCCGGCCAACTCGGCGTCGTCGAACACCAGTGCCTGGACCATGCCGCGGCCGCGAGTGGAGATGCCGTCGAACTTTGCGCAGAGCTTGATGAAACGATCCTGGATGTGCTCGCCCTTGGCGAGGATTTCCTTCTCGAAGCTGTCATCGGACCAGTAGTGGTCGATGGCGGCCTTCGCCGTGACGAACGAGGGGTTGAAGCCGCGGAAGGTGCCGTTGTGCTCGCCCGGTGACCACACGTCCAGCTCGGGCTTGAACAGGGTCAGTGCCAGCGGCATACCGTAACCGCCGATGGACTTGGACAGCGTGACGATGTCCGGGGTGATGCCGGCTTCCTCGAACGAGAAGAACTGTCCGGTGCGACCGCAGCCCATCTGGACGTCGTCGACGATCAGCAGGATCTCGCGACGCGAGCACAGCTCGGCCAACGCGCGCAGCCATTCGGGGCGCGCCACGTTGATGCCGCCCTCACCCTGGATGGTTTCCACGATCACTGCGGCCGGGCGGTTGAACCCGCTGCCCGAGTCGTCGAGTACGCGCTCGAACCACTGGAAGTCCTCGGTGACTCCTCCGAAGTAGTTGTCGTACGGCATCGGAGTGGTGTGCACCAACGGAATTCCGGCGCCGGCACGCTTCATCGAGTTGCCGGTGACCGACAGCGCGCCGAGTGTCATGCCGTGGAATGCGTTGGTGAAGTTGATGATCGCCTCACGCCCGGTGACCTTGCGTGCCAACTTCAGGGCCGCCTCGACGGTGTTGGTGCCTGTCGGTCCGGGGAACTGAACCTTGTAGTCCAGGCCGCGGGGGTCGAGGATGTTCTTCTTGAACGACTCGAGGAATTCGCGCTTGGCGACCGTGGACATGTCCAGTCCGTGGGTGATGCCGTCGCTGGTGATGTAGTCCACCAACGCACCCTTGATCATGTCGTTGTTGTGGCCGTAGTTCAGTGCGCCTGCGCCACCGAAGAAGTCGAGGTAGTCGTTGCCGTCCTCATCGGTGATCACCGAGTTCTTCGCGGTGGAGAACACGGCGGGCCACTGGCGGCTGTAGCTCCGCACTCCGGACTCGACGGTCTCGAACACATCGGGCTTCTCTGTTGTGACGGTGTTCTTTTCGGTCATGTTCTGCTTGTTCCTTTCGTAATTCCGCGATGCGTCGGGGCCTACGGTGTAGAGCTCCTCCGCTTCGTGGCTATCAGGGAAATCGTTGGGCGCGAACAAATCCGACTTGACGATGTCGGTGCCTCGCTTACGTGCGAGGCTCGTGAAGGTTGCGATGGACGCTTCGTTGTCCGGGCTGATCGTCGTTTCCAGATGCGTGATGCCCTGTGGCTCGAGGCGGTCGAGCAGCTCCATCAGCATGCGACCGGCAAGTCCCTTGCCACGCTGGTCCGCATCCACGGCGACCTGCCACACGAACAGTGTGCGGGGGGCGTCCTGGCGGATGTATCCGGTGACGAAACCGACTGCGCGGCCGTCGATGTCGGATACGACGGTGGTGGCCGCGAAATCACGGCACCACAACACGTACGAGTAGCTGGAATTGAGATCCAGAACTCGCGAATCTCTTGCGATCTCCCAGAGCCGGACTCCGTCGGAGATCTGTGGCTTACGAAACTTCACTGCGTCCGGCGCAGTGAGCGGGGTACCTCTCAGCAATGCGGGCTTCATAGGAAAAACAAACGTAACAAGGTCGCCGAGGCATATCGAGTGAGTCCGCAGATCGACCCCCGAAACGGACATGCTTCCCCTGGTTAACCACCGATTGTGATGGTGGTCACACATTCCTGACCCAGCTGGCTGTACCCAGCGCTGCAGAAATCAAACCATGCAATTTCGACCGGTCGTCATTTCGGTGTTGCGAGAGCGAACGGCAACACCGCCGAGGCGCCCGCTGACGTCAGAGCCGACGCCGCACAGGTGAACGTCCACCCCGTGTCGGTGACCAGATCGATCAACAGGATCGGTCCCGTCACGGACGATACGTCCGGAACGTCCCACGAGTCCACCAGCCCGGCGACCCGAAAGGCCGAATTGGCGGCCGACACGGGTGGATGACCTGCCCTGACCTGCATCACCCCGAGATCCTCCAATTTGCCGACCGATGCCAATCGCGCGGCGATCGACCGCACCAGGAGCGGGTGGGTAGGGGAGTCGAGAGCCAGAACGGCAGTGGGACGCTGCTTCCAATCCCAGTTGGCGAGCACGGTGATGCACGCCTTCTCCAGTGCATCGGTGGCCGGAGCGTCGGGCGCATCGAGCAGGGCACGCAGTCGGCTGCCCCAGCCCAGGTCGGTGAGCCGGCCCAGTACACGCCCGGGTTCGTGGGGGTCGGAGATCTTGCCCGAGAGCGAGACACCGAGCTTCTTCATACCGCTGGGCCACTGCTTTCTGGGCTGCAGGTCGATGCCCGGCCGATCCAATCGTGCCCTCGCCGAGTCGACCGAGGCCGCATCCACCGAGGCGGACAGGTGCTCACCGGTGCAGTTGTCGCACCGCCCGCATCGGTCGGACTCACTACCGGGTGCGCCCAGGTCCGGGTCGTCGAGCTGTCTCCGCAAGAACTCCATCCGGCAGCCGTCGGTGCTCTGGTAGTCGATCATGGCCTGCTGTTCGCGGTCCCTGGCCTGCTCGAGACGCTCGTAGCGGGACGCGTCGTACGTCCATTGCTCCCCGGTCGCCATCCAGCCGCCACGAACGCGTCTGACCGCGCCGTCGACGTCGAGGACCTTCAGCACCATCTCGAGCCTGCTGCGGTTCAGCTCGACCAGCGGCTCCAGTGCCTGCGTCGACTGAGCCTTCTCGGTGTTCAATGCATCGATGACCTGCCTTACCAGATGTTCGCGGGGGAAGGCGACCGAGGCGAAGTAGCTCCAGATCTGCCGATCCTCGTGGCCGGGAAGCAGCACCACATCGGCTCGTTCCGTGGCGCGACCGGCACGCCCGACCTGCTGGTAGTACGAAATCGGAGACGACGGTGCCCCCATGTGCACCACGAAACCGAGGTCGGGCTTGTCGAAGCCCATGCCCAATGCGGACGTGGCGACCAGGGCCTTGACTCGGTTGGCCAGCAGGTCACCTTCGAGCGACTCGCGTTCGGTCGGGTCCGTCTGACCGGTGTACGAGGCCACGACGTGCCCCTGATCGGTCAGCAGCGCCGCCAGGTCCTTGGCCGCCGACACCGTCAGGGTGTAGATGATTCCCGAACCGGGCAGCGTCTTCAGATGATCGCCCAGCCACGCCGCCCGTTCGGTGGCGTTGTCGATCTTCACCACGGCCATGCGCAGAGAGTCGCGTGCGAGCCCGCCGCGCAGGACGAGTGTGTCTCCGCCGCCGACACCCAACTGCGCCGCGACGTCGTCCACCACGCGGTCGTTCGCCGTCGCCGTGGTCGCGAGTACGGGGATACCGTCGCGCAACTCGGCGATCAGAGTTCTGATTCGTCGGTAGTCGGGTCGAAAGTCGTGGCCCCAATCGGAGACGCAGTGAGCTTCGTCGACCACGACGAGGCCCGCGTCCCCGGCCAGGGACGGCAGTACCTGATCGCGGAAATCGGGATTGTTCAATCGCTCCGGACTGACCAGCAGCACGTCGAGTTCACCGGAGTTGACCTGCTGATGAATGTCGTCCCATTCGGTCATGTTGCCGGAGTTGATGGTGGCGGCGCGCACGCCCGCCCGCTCGGCGGAGGCAACCTGGTTGCGCATCAGCGCCAACAGCGGAGAGACGATGACCGTCGGACCCAGGCCCTGCGCGCGCAGCAGCTTAGCCGCGATGAAGTAGACCGCCGACTTGCCCCAACCGGTCCGCTGCACCACCAGCGCCCGCCGCCGATGCACCACGAGAGCCTCGATGGCCGTCCACTGGTCTTCGCGCAGCACTGCATCGGGGCCGGCGAGTTCGCGCAACAGTTCCTCGGCGCTCTCGCGCAAGTTCCCGGTCGTGGGCTCCGTGGTCGTTGTCATAGGCTCCATCGTGCAGTAGGCATCCGACATCAAACACGGGCCGGTCGGAAACGGTCGGACCGAGCAGCCCGAAAGGATCATCGGTGGTCGATCCCGATTCCGATTCGATGCCGGCCGACCAGGGACCCGTGCACCGTCACCTGTGGGCACTGGCAGTGGTGTTCGTCGGCGGAGCGGCGGGTACGGCAGTCCGCTACGTGATTGAGGAGCAGCTCCCGCATTCGGCATCGCAGTGGCCGACGGCGACCTTCGGCATCAACATCGCCGGTGCATTCGTGCTCGGCCTTCTGCTCGAGTCACTGGTTCGCGGTGGGCCCGATGCGGGAAATCGGCGCAGGCTGAGGTTGCTGGCAGGTACCGGGTTCTGCGGTGCGTTCACCACGTACAGCACCTTCGCCCTCGAGACGGTCGAAGGGTTCCGGAGTGGGTTCACCGGGGTGGCCGTGGCCTACGCAGTGGTCAGCGTGTTTGTCGGCATACTCGCCGCCTGGGCCGGAATCGCACTGGCAGGCAGAGTGGTTCGATGATCGCGCTGTGGATCGCAGTGGCCGGCGGGCTGGGGGCAGTCGTTCGCTTCGTCGTCGATGCGGAAGTGAAGTCACGTCTCGCGGCACGGACGAGCTTTCCGTGGGCGACACTCGGCATCAACGTGTCCGGGTCGTTCCTGCTGGGGGTGCTGGCCGGATGGGTGATGTTCCGAGCCGGCTCGACCGACGTCCAAGCCGTCATCGGCACCGGGTTCTGCGGCGGGTACACCACGTTCAGCACGGCGAGTGTCGAGACCGTCCGGTTGCTACAGCACGGGCGTCGACGCGATGCCGCAGTCAACGCGATCGTCTCGCTGCTGGCGTCCGTCCTCGCATGCGGCGGTGGTCTGGCTCTCGCGTCGATGTGAGGTCGGAAACCATGATGGTTCGTTCCGCGGGCTCCACTCACGCCTGACTGACGCGAACCATGTTCCCGGCGGGATCGCGGAATGCCGCGTCGCGCGCTCCCCACGGCTGACTGGTCGGTTCCTGCAGAATGTCGGCGGTGCCTGCCGCGCGTATCTTCTCGAACGCGCCGTCGAGGTCGTCTGCGCGAAACCACAAACCGGGCAGTTCACCCTTGGCGAGCAGCGCAGCGATCTGATCGCCGAGCTCCTGGGACCGTCCCGCATGCGGCTGGGACAGTACGATCGCGATTTCGGGTTGATCGGCGGTGGACAGGGTTATCCACCGGAAGCCGTCGTTCACCACCTCGTTCTTCACCTCGAGTCCGAGGGTGTCGCGATAGAAGGCCAGAGAGGCATCGGGGTCGTCGGTGTAGATGTGGCCGTGGCTCAGGGAAAGTGTCATGTCGCAAGGCTAGGACGCGTCGGTCGACATCGCTTCTTCGATTCTGCTCGATTGCGCGGAGATCGCGGTCCGTATCGGTCGGCCCATCGCCAGGGATACGCAACTCGGCATCCCCTGGCTGTCGCTGTGATCACGGGCGCGGTACGCGCTGGGTGTCTCACCGACGATCTCGGTGAAGCGGGAGCTGAAGGATCCGAGACTGGTACAGCCCACAGCGAAGCAGGCCTCGGTGACGCTGACATCTCCGCGGCGCAGCAGGGCCTTGGCGCGCTCGATTCGGCGGGTCATCAGATGTGCGTACGGCGTCTCACCGTAGGCCTCGCGGAAACGGCGACTGAAGTGCGCGGTGGACATCGATGCCGTGCGGGCCAGAGCGGGAACGTCGAGTGGCTCGGCGAATTCGCGATCCATTCGGTCGCGCGCGCGGCGCAGACGTCGGAGTTCGTCGAGGTCGGGGGTGTTCATCCAGTGGCCGCATCTCGCAGTGCGTCGATGTCCTCGCGAGTACCCGAGGACGTGCTCGCACCCGGCCTCGTCGCGGCGAACGATCCTGCAACGCAGGCCCATTCGACTGCCTTGCGCGGGCCGTCGAACCAGGACGCAGCCAGTGCTCCGGCGAATGCGTCGCCGGCCCCGGTGGTGTCGACGGCGTCGACGCGCGGAGCAGGGACCTCGAACGATTCCGAGCCGCGGTACCGAGCGCCTCGGGCACCGAGTGTGGTGATCACGTGCGTCACCTCGTTCAGCCGGTTTCCGAGTCGGCTTTCCTCGGCTTCGTTGACCACGAGCACGTCGGTTGCCGCCACCAGGGCGTCGGGCAGATCCTGAACCGGTGACGGGTTCAGCATCGTCACCACACCGCGAGAGCGTGCGTACTCGAATGCGGTCACCACGGTGGCGAGGGGAATCTCCAACTGACACAGGAGAATGTCGGCGTCGGAGATGACGGTCAGGTCGTCGTCGGTGAGGTCGCGAACGCGTTCGTTGGCCCCGGGGACCACGACGATGTTGTTCTCGGCGTGATCGTCGACGGTGATGGCGGCGATGCCGCTCGAACCTGCTGTGGTGCGCAGCGCGCGGTCGTCGACTCCCGCGCTCGACAGGGTCCGGCGCAGTGTCTCCCCGAACTCGTCGTCTCCGACCGCTCCGATGAACGACACAGGAACGCCGGCTTTGGCGGCGGCGATGGCCTGATTGGAGCCCTTGCCGCCCGGCGAGGTGGTGAACGATGTGCCCAGCACGGTTTCGCCGGGTTCGGGCAGGGACGGTGCCCGGGTGATCAGATCCATGTTGATGCTGCCGAGCACGGCGATGCGAGGGTTCGAAGCGGGCACCGACGAACTGTATCGCTCGGGCGGATGCACCCGTCCCTGAACTGCCAATTGCAGATTGTTGACAATCCTAATTCCGTGGGTGACGATGGCAGCCATGACAGCGTCGACTCGCACCCACCTCAGCCCGGCACTCAAGCAGGCGACCCCGATCGTCGTCGATCACGGAAAGGGCAGCTGGATCATCGGCACGGACGGGCGCAAGTACCTCGACTTCACCACCGGTATCGGCGTCACCAGCACCGGGCACTGCCATCCCCGCGTGGTCGAGGCCGCCCGCGAGCAGGTGGGCAAGATCATCCACGCTCAGTACACGACAGTCATGCATCAGCCGCTGCTGGCGCTGACCGACAAGCTCGGCGAGGTACTACCGCCCGGTCTCGACAGCGTCTTCTACGCCAACTCCGGCTCCGAGGCCGTCGAGGCATCGATTCGGTTGGCGCGCATGGCGACCGGACGGCCCAACATCATCGCGTTCCACGGAGGGTTCCACGGACGCACGGTGGCGGCCGCGTCGTTGACCACCGCGGGCACCAAGTTTCGGTCCGGATTCTCACCGATCATGGGCGGTGTGCATATCGCGCCGTTCCCGTACGCGTTCCGATACGGCTGGGACATGGACACCGCCGTCGCCTTCGCGTTGAAGGAACTCGACTACCTGCTGATGACGATGTCGAGCCCCGCCGACACCGCTGCGTTCATCATCGAGCCGGTACTCGGTGACGGCGGTTATCTGCCCACGCCTCCGGAGTTTCTCGAGGGCCTGCGCGAACGCGCGGACACCCACGGGATCGTCCTCATCGTCGACGAGGTGCAAGCGGGGGTCGGCCGTA
This sequence comes from Rhodococcus sp. 14-2496-1d, assembly GCF_002259365.1. Taxonomy (NCBI): domain Bacteria; kingdom Bacillati; phylum Actinomycetota; class Actinomycetes; order Mycobacteriales; family Nocardiaceae; genus Rhodococcus; species Rhodococcus sp. 14-2496-1d. Next base: position 139,581 of record NZ_NPFV01000027.1, read on the forward strand.
CCGGGAAATTCTGGGGTCATCAGCACTCGTCGATCACTCCCGACATCGTCATCACCGCGAAAGGTCTGGCCAGCGGATTTCCGATCTCGGCGATCGCGGCATCGACCGAGTTGATGAGCAAGGCCTGGCCCGGATCGCAGGGCGGCACGTACGGCGGCAATGCCGTCGCCGCTGCGGCGGGTGTCGCGACGCTCGACGTCGTGCGTGAGGAAGGTCTGGTCGCCAACGCTGCCGCGCAGGGCCGAGTTCTGCTCGACGGCCTGCTCGCACTGAAGTCCGAGCACTCTGCAATCGGTGATGCACGTGGACTCGGCTTGATGCAGGCACTCGAATTCGTCGACAGCGCAGGCAATCCCGATGCTGCGGCCGCTCTGCGCGTACAACAGGGCGCGATCGACGAGGGGTTGTTGCTGCTCACCTGTGGCGCGCTCGGCAACGTGGTCCGGATCATCCCGGCGCTGATCGTGAGCGACGACGAGATGCGGCAGGGCCTCGACGCGTTGTCGCGCACACTGAAGAACGTGCTGTGACGGCTGCTTCCGTTCGATCCCCGGTTCCTGCACTCGTGCAGGAAGTACTCGAACTGGGCATCGAGATCGACGACTCGGATCGGCGGCTCGCCGAGTACTCCTACGACGCCTCGAACTACCGAATTCCGCCTGCCGCCGTCGTGTTTCCGCGCAATGCCGATGACGTGTCCACCGTGGTTTCGCGGTGCGCCGCTGCCGGAATCGCGGTCATCGGCCGAGGCGGCGGAACGTCCATGGCGGGCAACGCGATCGGTCGCGGCATCGTGCTCGATTTCTCTCGCCACATGAATCGCGTGATCTCGGTGGACACCGACTCGCGAACGGCGGTGGTGGAACCGGGAATCGTCATCTCGGAGTTGCAGCGAGAGTTGGTGGCGCGCACAGCCGGGGAATTCACGTTCGCCCCCGACCCGTCCAGCAAGACACGCGCGACGGTCGGCGGGGCGGTCGGCAACGACGCATGCGGTAATCATTCGGTGCGCTACGGACGAACAGCGGACCACACGGTGGCGATGGACGTGGTCACCGCCGACGGGCACCTGCTTCGAGTGACTCGTAGCGGTGTGGCGGCAGTGCATTCGCAGGATTCCGCGGCAACCGATGCGGCCGAACGTATCTCGCGTGAGCTGCAGTCGCTGGCGGCGGACAACCTCGCCCTGTTCAGAGTCGAGCTGGGCCGCATACCGCGACAGGTCTCCGGATTTCACCTGTCGCATCTGCTGCCCGAGAACGGGTTCGACGTCGCTCGTGCACTCGTCGGAAGCGAGGGCACCTGCGCGGTGATCGTCTCGGTCACCGTCGCCGTCGTGCCCGTACCGCGGGCCGCGCTGTTGCTCTGCCTGGGCTACGACGACGTGGTGGCCGCCGCGGCCGACGTGACGGCCATTCTCGAGTTCTCGCCTGCCGCGGTGGAGGGTATCGACGACAACATCGCCCGGACGATGGAGTACCGCCGCGGACCGGACTCCGTCCGCGGTCTGCCCGCGGGAAACGCCTGGCTCTACGTCGACCTCGACGGTGCCGATACCGCCGAAGTGGAGAACAAGGCCGCCCGTCTGCTCGAGGCGCTCGGTCTTCTCGGCCGCGTCAAGGAGGGCCGCATCGTCACCGACCCTGCCGATCGAACAGCGCTGTGGCGAGTACGTGAGGACGGCGCGGGGCTCGCGACCCGCCTGGCCGGCGGAGCCGAGTCCTGGGGCGGCTGGGAGGACGCCGCCGTCGCACCCGAGAACCTGTCCGCCTATCTCGCCGACCTCAACGTGCTTCTGGCCGAACACGATCTGACGGGGGTGATGTACGGACACTTCGGTGCCGGCTGCATGCACGTGCGCATCACGTTCGATCAGCGCACCGACGCCGGACGACGAGTGATGAACGACTTCCTGCGCGCCGCCGCGCGGGTGGTGGTCGAGCACGGCGGCAGCCTGTCCGGTGAGCACGGCGACGGCAGGGCACGCTCGGAACTGCTGCCGGTGATGTACTCGTCCCGCATGCTCGACGCGTTCGCACGATTCAAGCGCATCTGGGATCCCGGCGGCATCCTCAACCCGGGGTCGATCACCGATCCGGAACCGATGATGGACAACCTGATGCTGCAGGGCATCCCACAGCGGGAATGGAAGACGACCTTCGATCTGCACCAGATCGGGACGCGGGCAGACCTGGATCCCTTCGTACACGCAACTCAGTCGTGTGTCGGTGTCGGTAAATGCCGCACAGCGTCCGGAGGCGTCATGTGCCCCAGTTTCCGCGCCACGGGCGACGAGAAGGATTCGACGCGGGGTCGAGCACGAGTGCTGCAGGAGATGGTGCGCAGTTCGCCGACAGTTGCCGACGGATGGGCCTCGAAGGACGTGGCCGAATCGCTCGATCTGTGTCTGTCCTGCAAGGCCTGTTCGTCGGATTGTCCTGTCGGAGTGGACATGGCGACGTACAAGTCCGAGTTCCTCGATCATCACTACGCGGGGCGACTGCGGCCGCTCTCGCATTATTCGCTTGGCTGGTTGCCCCGCTGGCTGAAGGTGACGAAGAGAACGGCACCGTTGCTCAACCGTCTGCTCACCCCGCGCATCGCAGCACTGGCGGCTCGGCTCGGTGGGCTGACCACCGAGCGGCCGTTGCCACGATTCGCATCGGCGAAGGAACTGGCGCGAGAAGTCCGGCTCGGCGGCGGCCGCGACGCGGACGTCGTGTTGGTCGTCGACACCTTCACTCAGGGTTTTCGTCCCGAGGTCGCGGGCGCGGCTCAGCGCGTGCTCGAGGACTCGGGCCGCAGCACCGAATGCCGGACCGACGTGTGCTGTGGTCTGACCTGGATCTCGACGGGCCAGCTGAAGGCCGCCCGCGCGCACCTCACGAAAGCCGTTGCAGCACTGGACGACGGCACCGACCGGCCCATCGTCGTCACCGAACCGAGCTGCGCGGCGGCGTTCCGCAAGGACATGCCGGAGTTGGTTCCCACCCCGGCCGCGAGACGAGTCGCGGCGCGAGTACAGAGTTTCGCGGGCGCGGTGATCGATCAGGCCGCGGCCGGGTGGGTGCCCACGGCGGAGATTCCCGACTCGGTGACCGTACAGACCCACTGCCACGAATATGCGGTGTTCGGCAACGCCACCCAGCGCACGGCATTGGCCTCCGTCGGTATCGACGCGGTGCGGGAGGCCACCGGATGCTGCGGCGTGGCAGGCAATTTCGGCTTCGAGTCTCGGCACTTCGAGCTGAGCATGGCGGTCGCCGAACAGGCCCTCGCGCCGGCGCTCCGTGACGCCGAGCCGGACACTCCGATTCTGACCGACGGATTCTCCTGCCACATGCAGGTGCGTCAACTCACCGGTGACCTGACCGGTGACGCGTCCGTACACCTGGCGCAGATACTCGATCCACGTTCGACGAAAGGACCGCGGCCATGACCGCCAGTTCGACCACCAGCCTCACGCGTCCTACCATCACGGTTCCGACCGACCTGTTCATCGCGGGCACGTGGACCGCCGCAGCGTCCGACGCCCGGTTCGATGTCATCGATCCCGCCAGCGGCGAGGTCATCGCCAACGTCGCCGACGGCGGCATCAAAGATGCCGAGAACGCCATGGCCGCAGCGGTCGACGCCGCCGCCGACTGGGCCGCGACGCCGCCGCGTGCACGTAGCGAAATCCTCCGCGCGGCATACGAACTGATCATGGCGCGGTCGGAGGAGCTCGCTGCGATCATCACCGCGGAAATGGGAAAGCCACTGGCCGATGCGCGGGGTGAGGTGGCGTACGGTGCCGAGTTCTTCCGCTGGTTCTCCGAGGAGGCGGTGCGCATCTCGGGCGATCACACCCTCACCGGAGACGGCAAGAACCGCATCGTGGTCACCCGAGCACCCGTCGGACCGTGCATTCTCGTCACTCCGTGGAACTTCCCATTGGCCATGGGAACTCGCAAGATCGGCCCTGCATTGGCGGCAGGATGCACCGTGGTGTTCAAGCCGGCCGAGCAAACTCCGTTGACGGCACTGGCCCTGGCCGAAATCCTGCGCGACGCCGGTGTTCCGGCGGGAGTGGTCAATGTCGTGACCACCACCGACGCGTCGGGTGTCGTGGGCTCGTGGATGAGCAGCGGTTCGGCCCGCAAGATCAGCTTCACCGGGTCGACGGCGGTGGGCAAGATCCTGCTCGAACAAGCCGCATCGACGGTGATGCGCACCTCGATGGAGCTCGGTGGCAACGCACCCTTCATCGTCATGGACGACGCCGATCTCACGCGCGCCGTCGACGGTGCGATGGTCGCCAAGATGCGCAACATGGGTGAGGCGTGCACCGCCGCCAACCGATTCTTCGTACACCGCAGCGTCACAGCGCAGTTCGCGGAGGCGCTCGCCGAGCGGATGGGTGCACTGTCGGTCGGGGCCGGAAGTGCACCCGGAACCGAGGTGGGTCCACTGATCGACGACGCGGGCCGCACCAAGGTGCAGACACTCGTCGACGACGCCCTCGGGCGCGGCGCACGTGCGATCGTCGGGGGAGTGGCCCCGGACGGACCCGGCTACTTCTACCCACCGACGGTCCTCACGGACGTCGACGCGACGTCGGATCTGATGTCACAGGAAATCTTCGGGCCGGTGGCAGCAATCGTTCCGTTCGACACCGAGGACGAGGTGATCGCCCTCGCGAACGACACCGAATGGGGACTCGTCGGATACGTCTTCACCCAGGACATCGACCGTGCTCTTCGGATGGGTGAGCGCCTCGAGGTGGGCATGGTCGGCCTCAACACGGGGCTGGTGTCCAATCCGGCTGCGCCGTTCGGTGGCGTCAAACAGTCCGGACTCGGCCGCGAGGGCGGAAAAGTCGGCATAGACGAATTTCTGGAGTACAAATATTTCGCCATTCCCCGAGGCTGAGAGAGGTTTTCGATCATGCCCAGTTCGAGACGACTGACGCCCATCGACGCACGCAACACGTCGATGGTCATTGCCGACCAGATTCGCGACCGCATCATCGACGGGTCCTACGCCCCAGGGGAACAGATCAACGAGGCCAACGTCGCCGCGGAACTCGAGATCTCGCGGGGACCGGTCCGGGAGGCGTTGCAGCGTCTCAATCAGGAGGGGCTCCTCGTCAGCTACCGGAATCGAGGCGTGTTCGTCGTCGAGCTGAGCAGCGAGGATGTCACCGAGATCTACGAATCCCGCGCGGCGATCGAGGTCGGTGCCGCGTGGACTCTGGTGCACGGCGATCGCGCTCGTTTGGTTTCGGCTGCCGATGAGCTCTCGGCCATCGTGATGCAGATGCAGCCGTTCATCGATCGGGCGGACTGGCGAGGTCTTGCCGAACGGGATCTGGCGTTTCACACCGCCCTGGTCGCGGCAACGCGCAACAGCCGAATGTCGCGAATGTACGCCACGCTCGCTGCAGAGGCGCGAATCTGCATGGCCAACCTCGAAACCGCGTACTACCGGCCCGAGGCGCTGGTGGAGGAACACCAGCTGATCGTCGACCTCCTGCTCGGATCGGACTGGGACGCACTGGAAAAGGGCGTGCACGAGCACATGGACACCGCTATCCACGATCTGACTCGCGCCATGGTCGAGGAGCAGGCAGAACACTCGGCGCTGGCCACTCCGGGATAGTCGCCTGCCCGCAACACAGCATTTACATCCGAAGTCTTGCGAACCTCTCGCGCCAGCGCTTAGCCTGATTGTCAACAATCTACTAAAACGACTTCCTTGAAGGGGGTGCCCGTGAACGACTCACCCGACGCCGCCTACGTCACCGCACTCGGACCCGACGAGACCACAGGACGGGCCGCTCCAGGCCTGGCTCGGTACCCCGATGTTCCGAACAGCACGCCGATCACCTTCACCGACGAGGAGTACGCCGCCCGGCTCGCTGCCGTCCGAGAGCGGATGGCAGCGCAGAACCTCACCGCGCTCATCGTCACCGATCCCGCGAACCTGTACTACCTGCTCGGCTACAACGCCCTCTCCTTCTACACCCCGCAGATGCTGTACGTGCCCCTCGACGGAGAGATGTACTTCTTCGCCCGCGAGATGGACGCCAACGGCGCGTTTCGGACGTCATGGCTGCCGCAGGATCGAACGTTCGGCTACCCCGAAACATTCGTACAGCGCAAGGACACCCACCCGTTCGTCTGGGTCGCCGCAAAGCTGCGGGAACTGGGACTGGTGAACAACTTCGAGCACGGCCAGGTCGGGTTGGAGATGGACTCGTACTACTTCAGCCCGAAGGCATTCGAGGCACTGGTGAAGTCGCTACCCGAATACCGCTTCACCGACTCCTACGAACTGATCAACTGGGTGCGAGTGGTCAAGTCGCCGGCGGAGATCGCCCTGATGCGCGGTGCCGCCCAGGTGTGCGAGTCGGCGATGTCGGCCGCATACCGGTCGATCTCGGTCGGTGAACGGCAGTGCGACGCAGCTGCTGCCATCATGAACGCACAGGTACGCGGCACCGAGGAGTTCGGCGGCGACCACCCCGCCATCGTCCCGATGCTGCCCACCGGTGCCGGAGCCGACACCCCTCACCTGACCTGGTCGCATCAGCGCTTCGTGCGGGGCGAGACCACCGTCGTCGAACTGGCCGGAGTGTTCCGGCGCTACCACGTCCCGATGGCGCGCACCATCGTTCTCGGAAAGCCAAGTCCACGTTTGGATTACCTCGCCAAGTCCACCGGGGAAGCCCTGAACGACGTGCTCGCAACCGTACGGGCAGGCGTCACCGCCACCGAGCTGGCGCAGGTGTGGAACACCAGCCTGGCCAAGCACGGACTGCACAAACCGTCGCGCATCGGCTACTCGATCGGCATCGCCTACGCACCCGACTGGGGTGAGCGCACCGTCAGCCTGCGCACCGACGACGAGACCGTACTCGCCGAGAACATGACGTTCCACATCATCGGCGGAATGTGGATGGACGACTACGGATACGAGGTATCCGAGGCCGTTCGTGTCACCGAGAACGGCCTCGAAACCTTCACCGCATACCCCCGAGAACTACTGACGAAGGAGTGAGCATGACCGCCACCGCACAAGGTCGCCCCGCAGGCTCCACTCCTGCCACCCATGGTCGTTCCGCAGGCTCCACTCCTGCCATCCATGGTCGTTCCGCAGGCTCCACTCCTGCCATCCCCTGGGCACTACGAACCGACAAGCTGGTGGGATCGGTGATCGATTCGTCGACATCGCTCCTCGCCGCGCAGAAACACGACATCGTTCGATTCGCCATGGGATCTCCTGCAGCCGAGACCGTCCCGGCCGCTGCGTTCACCGAGATCGCCGGCAGCGTACTCACCGCGGACGCATTCGATTACGGTGCCACCGAGGGTGATCCGGGTTTGATCGACGCGTTGCTCGCATACCTCGACTCGGTGGGCGAACCCACGATCGAGGAGCGGGTGGTGATCACCTCAGGCGGAATGCAGGGCCTCGACATCGCGTGCAAGCTGTTCATCGACCCGGGCGACCTGGTGATCGTCGAAAGTCCCACGTACACCAACGGAACTGCCACCGTACTCAGCTACGGAGGTGACATTCTCGAAGCTCCGATGGACAGTGACGGCCTCATCGTCGAGGCGTTGCCCGAGCTCGTCGAGCGCGCAGGTCGAGTGCCGAAGATGATCTACGTGATTCCCAACTTCCAGAACCCGTCCGGGGTCACCCTGTCGCTCGAGCGGCGTCAGCTGCTCATCGAGCTGGCACACCGGTGGGGATCGGTCATTCTCGACGACGATCCGTACGGCCTGCTGCGCTTCTCGGGGGATCCGATTCCCAGTTTCGGCACGCTCAGTCCGAACGACCCGTTGATCTTCTCGGTTCGGACCTTCTCCAAGATGATCGCTCCAGGACTGCGAGTGGGGTGGGTGGACGCCGCCCCCGAGGCTCGGCAACTGATCGTCAACGCCAAACAGGCCATGGACACATGCACCAACCTGCCCGGTCAGCGGATGGTGGCCGAGTACATCCGGCGCGGCCTGCTCGACGAGCATCTTCGATCGTTGGCCTCGGTGTACCTGCCCCGCAAGGTCGCGATGCAGAACAGCATCGAGAGGTACTTCGGCGAGTCGATGTCGACGACGGATCCCGAGGGAGGCTTCTTTCTCTGGGCGACGTTGCGCGGCAACGATGTCGACTTCTCGACGCAGGACCTGTTCGAGACGGCGCTGGCCGAGGGCGTGGCCTACATACCGGGGCCGGCATTGTCGGTGGGTGGGAAGTTCCACGACTCGTTACGGCTGTGCTTCGCCTCGTCGACGCCCGAACGTATCGACGAGGGGATCAGGCGGCTGGCGGCAGCGGTGGAGAAGTCCAAGCATCTGCTCGCCTCCGATCCCACCCGATGACCGTCTCGGATTCCGAACGCGCTCTGCTGGATTCGATCGACGAGCACGAGATCGTCACTCTGACAGCGGCATTGATCGACGCGGGCGGCGAAAACCCCGGCGACACGGAGGAGAAGACCGCAAAGGTCCTTGCCGAGCACTGTCGCGCACTGGGATTCGACGTTCGAACCGTCGAGGTGGTTCCGGGTCGGCCCAACGTCATCGTCTCGATCGGATCCGACGATCGCCCGGGAGTCCTCTTCGTCGGGCACTCGGACGTGGTCCCCGCGGGAACGGGCTGGACCACCGACCCCTTCTCCGCCGTGGTTCGAGACGGCCGCATCGTCGGCCGCGGGGCCTGCGACATGAAGGGCGGCCTCGCCGCCGTCGTGGCCGCGATGACCGCGGTGCAGCGCGCCGGTCTTGCCGACGAGCATCCGATGACGTTGGCGTGCCTGGTCGACGAGGAGGACACCGGTCTCGGCATCCGAGCGTTCGTGGCCGACCCACCACTGCGGAACCACAGCCACTGCGTGGTGGCCGAGCCGACGGATCTGGTAACCATTGTCGGTTGCCGAGGCGCCGCCAATCTGGAGATCGAGATTCGCGGCCGCTCCGCACATGCGGGACAACCTCGTAACGGAGCCAATGCCATAGCGGCTGCAGCGCGCATCATCGCGATCATCGAAGACTGGCAGATCGAGCTGGACGGCAAACCCGACCCCGAGTTGGGCCCCGCCACCTGGAACGTGGGAACCATCTCCGGTGGGACGGGAACCTCGATGGTCGCCGATCGCTGCACGCTCACCATCGATCGGCGACTGCTTCCCGGCGAGCGCGCCATCGATGTCGTCGACGAATTGCGCTCACGTATCGAAGCAGCGGATGTGACCGGATCCGGTATCGAGGTGACAATCGACGTCGCGATGGAGATGCCCGGCTTTCTGACCAGCGCAGACAGCGGATTGGTCAGCACCGCAGTGCAATCGGTCCTCGACACCGGATCTGCGAGTTCGACTGACATCTGGACTGCTTCGTGCGATGGTGGTTTCGTGGCACAGCAGATGGGTATCGGCACCGTCGTGCTCGGTCCGGGGGAGATCGAAAACCAGGCACATCGGCCGGACGAATCCGTGGCCGTGCGGCAATTGACCGACAGCGCAAGGGCGTACGCGTTGATAGCCACCAGAATCGCTGCGCCACCTGGTCTTTAGCTTCCGAGAAGGGGGTTGGCCGAAAAGCGCGTTCCGGTTGGCCGTACAGTCGAATGCTGCGAAGTACCACACCGACGCTCCATGTTGTTCACAAAAGCGAGAGGTATTTCGACCGTGACCGAAAATTCAGGGTCGGCATCCACGCCGACCGGATATCCACCGAGCACTGACACGCTGAGCCCGAACGAGACGAAGATCCTGCACCGAGCGATCGGCGGATCGGCGCTCGGAAACGCAGTCGAGTGGTTCGACTACGCGGTGTACGGCTATCTGGCCGTGTACATCGCCGCGAACTTCTTCCCGTCCGAGGACGGGGGCGCAAGCCTGCTCTCCACTTTCGCCGTGTTGGCCGCGTCGTTCATCATCCGCCCCATCGGCGGCATCGTGCTCGGCCCACTCGGCGACCGCATCGGTCGTCAGAAAGTCCTCGTGCTGACCGTCTCGATGATGACGTTGGCCACGGCGACGATCGGTGTGCTGCCGACATTCGACACCATCGGCATCGCCGCACCGTTGTTGCTGCTCGTCTGCCGATTGGTGCAGGGCTTCTCCACCGGTGGTGAGTACGGTGGTGCAGCAGTGTTCATGGCCGAGTACGCGCCGGACAAGAGGCGCGGATTCTTCGGATCGTTCCTCGAATTCGGCACCCTCGCCGGCACCGTGGGCGGTGCCACCCTGTGCACCCTGCTCAACGTCGCGCTCGGCGACGAGACGATGGAGGCCTGGGGCTGGCGCATCCCGTTCCTGGTCACTCTGCCGCTGGGCATCGTTGCACTGTGGTTGCGGACCCGCCTCGAAGATTCTCCGGTGTTCGCCGAGGCCAAGGAGGACGGCGGCACGGTCGACGAGGGTGCGGGCGGAGCGATCACCTCGCTCAAGGCCACCATGACGTACTGGCAGCGGATCCTGATCCTGATGGGATTCGTGTTGCTGCTGAACATCGCCTACTACACGGTGCTGACGTTCTTGCCCTCGTATCTGAGCGACACGTTGGGCCACAGCACGACTCAGTCCAACTTCACTCTCGTGGCCATCATGATCGTCATGATGGCGATCATCAACCCCATCGGCGCTCTGTCCGACCGAGTGGGCCGAAAGCCGTTGCTGCTGGCGGCCTGCGTCGGGTACTTCGTGCTCAGCGTTCCGCTGTTCCTCCTGATCATCAACACCGGACTGATCGGCCAGAGCATCGGCCTGCTCGGTCTCGGAGTGTTGCTGGTCATCATGTGCTCGTGTGTGTCGTCGACCCTGCCCGCGCTGTTCCCCACTCAGGTGCGCTACGGAGCGTTCGCCATCGGATACAACGTCTCGACGGCGCTCTTCGGCGGTACCGCTCCGCTGATCCTGACGTTCCTCATCGAACGGACCGGCTCGAACCTGGTCCCGGGCTGGTACATGATGATCGCGGCGGCCATCGCCTTCGTGCCGATTCTGCTGATGCCGGAAACCGCAGGCCGTTCGCTGCGCGGAACCCAGTGCCCCGGCGACAACGACGACGAGGTGGCCGCGTCCGGCGTCGAACTCGTCGGCTACAAGAAGAAGTAGTGGCACCGGTACTCGTCGTTCTGCACGCCGGCGACCTCCCCGACGGGCTCGACGCCGTCGCGGAGGTCGCCGACGTCCGGTACGCCACTGCCGACACCCTCGGTGATGCGGTCGACGGTGCCGACGCGTTGTTGCTGTGGGACTTCTTCTCCTCCGCAGTCGAATCGGCATGGCCGCGCTGCAGTTCGCTGAAGTGGATCCACATCGCCGCCGCAGGCGTCGACTCGTTGATGTTCGACGATCTGGTCGAATCCGATGTGGTCGTCACCAATTCGCGGGGAGTCTTCGACCGACCGATCGCGGAGTTCGTACTGGCCCAGATTCTGGCGTTCGCCAAGGACTCCGAACGCTCACGTGCTCTGCAGCTTTCGAAGGTCTGGCAGCACCGAGAGACCGAGCGCATCGACGGTGCCCACGCGATGATCGTGGGCACCGGCGCGATCGGCCGCGCGATCGCGAGCCTGCTGAGCGCGGTGGGAATGTCGATCTCGGGTGTGGGTCGAACGGCACGAGAGGGCGACCCAGATTTCGGCACCGTCTGTGGCAGTGCCGATCTCGCGGCTCGAGTAGAGCGTGCCGACTACCTGGTGCTGGTCGCCCCGCTGACCGATCTGACGAGGGGGATGGTCGACGATTCGGTGCTGGCCGCGATGAAGCCCGGCGCGCGGGTGATCAACGTGGGCCGCGGGGAGTTGCTCGACACCGAGGCACTGCTGGCGCACCTGGCCACCGGGCACATCGCAGGTGCCGCACTCGACGTGTTCGAGACCGAACCGCTCTCGGCCGACCATCCGTTGTGGACGGCCGAGAACGTGATCGTCACACCGCACATGAGCGGTGACGCGTCGGGATGGAAGCTGCGACTGGCAGAATTGTTCGCCGACAACGCCCACCGGTACTTCCGCGGCGAACCGTTGCTCAATGTCGTCGACAAGAAGCTCGGCTTCGTGGTCTGAGGTCTCAGTAGGCCCGCTCGTACTGCGGTGCCACGGCCGGGAGCATCTCGACGCCGAGTTCTCGGGCGGCGCGCCGCGGCCAGTACGGATCCCGCAGTAGCTCGCGCGCCAGCAGCACGGCCGTCGCCTCGCCCAGCGAGACGATGTCCTCCGCCTGCTTGGGTTCGGTGATCATGCCGACCGCGGCAGCGGGCATGGTCGTCTCGTTCTGGATGCGCCGCGCGAACGGAACCTGGTAGCCGGGACCGACCGGAATCTTGGCGTGCACGTTTCCGCCGGTCGAGGTGTCGACCAGATCCACCCCGTGCTCGGTGAGGATCTGCGCCAAGGCCACCGTCTGATCCGACGTCCAGCTAGGAGCCTCCAATGCGGGCGTGCCCTCCCCACCGGGTCGTTCCGCAGACTCCACTCCTGCAGCATTCTCGGGCTCGTCGAGCCAATCCGTCGCCGAGAGGCGAACGAAGACCGGAAGCTCGGCCGGCCACACCTCACGCACCGCGTCGACGACCTCGATCAGCAGCCGCGTGCGACCCGAGAAGTCGCCGCCGTACGAGTCGGTCCGCGTGTTGCTGGCGGGGGACAGGAACTGGTGCAGCAGGTAGCCGTGTGCGCCGTGTATCTCGACAACCCGGAATCCTGCTTTCAGCGCGCGCTGGGCGGCAGTCCGGAAGTCGTCGACGATCTTCGCGATGTCCTCGGCTGTGGCCTCCCTCGGGGTCGCGTAGTCACCGAACGCAACCGCGCTCGGGCCGACGGTCTCCCAGCTTCGGGGATCCTCGGCGGGCAAGGACTTGCCACCCGACCAGGGAGCCGCGGTCGACGCCTTGCGGCCCGCGTGTGCCAGCTGGATACCCGGCACGGTTCCGAAGGATTCGATCTCGGTGACGATCGCCGCCAATGCGTCGGCCTGAGTGTCGTTCCAGATACCCAGGTCCGACGGGCTGATGCGACCCTCGGGGCTCACCGCGGTCGCTTCGGTGATGATCAACCCGGCACCGCCGATCGCCCGGCTCACCAGGTGGGTGCGATGCCAGTTGCCGGCGACACCGACACTGTCACCCGCCTCGTCGGCCGAGTACTGGCACATCGGTGCCATCCACACCCGGTTCGGGAAGGTGACCTCACGCAGGGTCAGAGGCTCGAACAGCGCACTCACAAGTGGTTCCTCCGGTCTTCGGGCGGCGTCGACGGTCGGTCGACGATCTTCACGCTGTGCTGCAACGACGCGGCGATGCAGCTTCATTCCCGGCCCCTATTAGTGTGTAGTTCATGACAGCTTCCGTCTCGGCCGAACCGGTGACCACGACTGCCGACGAGCGAGAGAACGTGCACGCCGCAGCCCGCCGAGCGCGCACCGCATCACGCGCGCTCGCGCTGCTGACGACTGCAGAGAAGGACGCTGCGCTGCATTCCGCGGCCGACGCGGTCGTCGCTGCAGCGGAGTCGGTACTCGCCGCGAACGCAGTCGATATCGAGAACGCGCGAGCGGCCGGTACCGACGAGGGGCTGCTGGACCGCCTGCGGCTGACCGCGTCGCGCATCGACGGCATCGCCGCCGGTCTGCGACAGGTGGCCGGGCTGCCCGATCCGATCGGCGAGATCATCCGTGGTTCGACGCTGCCCAACGGGCTGGAGATTCGGCAACTGAGAGTTCCGCTCGGCGTGGTGGGCATGGTCTACGAGGCTCGGCCCAACGTCACCGTCGACGCGTTCGGTCTCGCGTTCAAGTCCGGCAACGCGGTGCTGCTTCGTGGTTCGTCGTCGGCGGCACGGTCCAACGCGGCACTTGTCGAGGCACTGCAGGGAGCGTTGCGCGGTCACGGTCTGCCCGAGGCCGCGGTGCAACTTCTCGGAAGCGCCGACCGTGCCACGGTCACCCACCTCATCCAGGCGCGCGGACTGGTGGACGTGGTGATCCCGCGCGGTGGAGCAGGACTGATCGCTGCGGTCGTGCGCGACGCAACGGTCCCCACCATCGAGACCGGCGTCGGAAACTGCCACGTGTACATCCATGCTTCTGCCGATCCGGAGACGGCCGAGAAGATCGTGCTCAACGCCAAGACCCGACGGGTCAGCGTCTGCAACGCCGCCGAGACCGTGTTGGTGGACTCCGCGATCGCCGGGACCATGGTGCCCCGGCTGCTCCAGGCGTTCCAGATGCACAGCGTCACTGTGCACGGGGACCTGCCCGGGCTCGTGCCTGCGCGCGACGAGGACTGGTCGCAGGAGTATCTCTCCCTCGACATCGCGCTGAAGGTCGTCGGCGGTATCGACGAGGCGATCGAGCACATCGACCGATACGGCACCGGCCACACCGAGGCGATCGTCGCCGCCGACATCGGTGCCGCGCGCGAGTTCACCCAGCGGGTCGATGCGTCCGCGGTGATGGTCAACGCGTCCACGGCGTTCACCGACGGAGAGCAATTCGGCTTCGGTGCCGAGATCGGTATCTCGACTCAGAAGCTGCACGCGCGTGGACCCATGGGATTGCCCGAATTGACCTCGACCAAGTGGACCGTGTGGGGCGACGGACACGTCCGAGACTGACACCCCTCGAAGTACCGGCCAGACCCGATCATCAGGAGCTGTGACATGGATCGTGCCCTACCGACGACACCCCCGCTGTTCGCCAGCGTGGACGACGTCCAGAGGCGCCTGGCCGAGACGGGCTATCTGGCCGACAAGGCCACCGCCACCTCGGTGTTTCTCGCCGATCGCCTCGGCAAGCCGCTGCTGATCGAAGGTCCGGCGGGAGTGGGCAAGACCGAGTTGGCCCGTGCCGTCGCGCAGACGACCGGGGCCGAACTGGTGCGGCTGCAGTGCTACGAGGGTGTGGACGAGGCTCGCGCGCTGTACGAGTGGAACCACGCCAAGCAGATCCTGCGCATCCAGTCCGGTACCGCGGCCGATTGGGACTCGACCAAGCTCGATGTCTTCTCCGAGGAATTCCTGTTGGCGCGGCCGCTGCTGCAGGCGATTCGTCGTACCGATCCCACGGTTCTGCTCATCGACGAGACCGACAAGGCCGATGTCGAGATCGAGGGTCTGCTGCTCGAGGTGCTCAGCGACTTCGCGATCACCATTCCCGAACTCGGCACGATCGTGGCCGAGCGGACGCCGTTCGTGGTGCTCACCTCCAATGCCACCCGTGAACTGTCCGAGGCCCTGAAGCGTCGCTGCCTGTTCCTGCATATGGACTTTCCCGACGCCGACCTCGAGCGTCGGATTCTCGCCAGCAGGGTTCCCGAACTGCCCGAGGCCGTCGCCGAGCAGATGATCAAGACCGTGCGGGTACTGCGCGCGATGCAGCTCAAGAAGTTGCCCTCGGTGGCCGAGACCATCGACTGGGGACGCACTCTGTTGGCGCTCGGTATGGACACCCTCGACGACGATGCGGTTCGCTCCACACTCGGTGTGGTGCTCAAGAATCAGTCGGACCAGGTCCGCGCGGCAGCCGAACTCCGGCTCAACTGACATGCAGGCCCCGCACGGAATTCCCGGTCACCTCGTCGGTTTCGTCGATGCGCTGCGTCGGCGTGGAATTTCGGTCGGGCCGTCGGAGACGGTCGATGCCGGACGCGTCCTGTCGGTTCTCGACCTGCTCGATCGGGAGGCCGTGCGCGAGGGTCTGGCCTGTGCACTGCTGCGCCGGCCGACGCATCGCGGAGTCTTCGACGCCCTGTTCGACCTGTGGTTTCCGGTGGCATCGGGCACCAGGGACTCGGGGCAGATCGATACCGCGTTGCCTCGCACCGACGCCGGCGACGTCGACATCGATGCGCTCCGCGAGCTGTTGGTGGATCTGCTCTCGGACGACTCGGCCGAGGCCGCGGAGTTGACCCAGATGCTGGCTGCGCAGATGGTCGAGGAACTCGGACAGTACAAGTCCTCCAACGGGCCTTCGTTCTCGGCGTATCAGGCCCTGCGCGACGTTGCGCCCGAAACGTTGCTGCGCAAGATTCTCGACGGATTGCTCGGGCGCAGCGAAAACGCGCCCGATCGCCCCACCGACGACTACGAGTCCGAGGTCGCCAAACGCACTGCCGCGCAACGTATCGCAGACCTACGCAAGATGGTCGAGAGCGAGACGAGGCGTCGTTCGGCAGAGAAGCTGGGCCGTGAGCGGGTAGCGAGCTACGGGGTGCCCAAGCTCGCCGAGGAAGTCGACTTCCTGCGGGCCTCGGACACCGAGATGGCGGCGCTGCGGCGTAACGTCACCCCTCTCGCCCGGCTGCTGGCGTCGCGACTTGCGGTGCGGCGCAGCCGAAGCAGACACGGCTCGATCGATCTGCGTCGCACGCTGCGCAAGTCGATGTCAACCGGCGGCGTCCCGATCGACCTGGTCGAGCGCAAGCCTCGGAGAGCACGCCCCGAACTCGTTGTGCTGTGCGATGTCTCGGGCTCGGTGGCAGGATTCAGCAATTTCACTCTGCTGCTGGTGCATGCACTACGCGAGCAGTTCTCGCGCGTGCGCATCTTCGCGTTCATCGACTCCACCGACGAGGTGACGCGATTCTTCGATTCCGGTTCCGATCTCGGAGCCGCGATGAGCCGAATCATCGGCGAATCCGATCTCGTGACGTACGACGGACACTCGGACTACGGCCATGCACTGACGACGTTCGACGAGAAGTACGCCCATGCGGTCACCAGTCGCAGTTCGGTGCTGATTCTCGGTGACGCCCGCACCAACTACCGCGAGCCGAAGCTGCCGGCGTTGGCGCACATCGTGTCGGTGGCCAAGCATGCGTACTGGCTCAATCCGGAACCGAAATCGCAGTGGGGTTCCGGCGATTCGGCGGCCAAGGTGTACTCCGGCGTGATCGCGATGCACGAGTGCCGATCGGCTCAGCAGCTCGCCACCGTGGTCTCGCGTCTGCTTCCGGTGTGAGGCGTGTGACGCCCAGCGGCAACCCGGACGTAGAATCGGCGGTTGTGCAGCGCGAATCCGAACCCGGCGACGATACCGGTAGGCAGTCCGTCCGCCGTTTGGGCGTGATGGGCGGCACCTTCGACCCGATTCATCACGGGCACCTCGTCGCCGCCAGCGAAGTGGCGAACAAGTTCGCTCTGGACGAGGTGATCTTCGTCCCCACCGGAAACCCGTGGCAGAAGGAAGGCAAGTCGGTCAGCCCGGCAGAGGATCGCTACCTGATGACCGTCATCGCGACGGCGTCCAATCCGAGATTCTCGGTCAGCCGGGTGGACGTCGACCGGGAGAAGTCCACCTACACCGTCGACACCCTGCGCGATCTGCGATCGCAGCATCCCAATGCCGAGCTGTTCTTCATCACCGGCGCGGACGCGCTCGAGTCGATCCTCACGTGGCAGAACTGGGAGGAGTTGTTCGAGCTCGCCAAGTTCGTCGGCGTCTCGCGTCCCGGGTTCGAGCTCGGCGTCGAACATCTGGCCAACCACCTTCGATCGCTACCCGCAGACACTCTCACATTGATGGAAATCCCTGCACTCGCGATATCGTCGACGGACTGTCGACTTCGAGCCGGTGAGAATCGGCCGGTCTGGTACCTCGTACCGGACGGCGTCGTGCAATACATCTCGAAGAGGAATCTCTACAGACCACGAGGCGCTCAGCGTCTCGACGGATCCGTCACCATGTCGGAACCAGCGCCCCAGAAGAAGCAACCGGCAGGGTCGGTCACCAGCGCAATGACCGAGAACCCGAGCCATACGAGTGGGAGTACACCGAAGTGACTGCAACAGCCGAAGCCGCCGAGATGGCGCGGATCGCCGCGCTCGCAGCCGACGACAAACTGGCCGGCGACGTGGTGATTCTGGACGTCTCCGATCAGCTCTACATCACCGATTGCTTCGTCATCGCCTCCGCGCCCAACGAGCGTCAGGTCAACGCGATCGTGGAGAACATCGAGGACCAGCTGCGTGAGGCCGGACACAAGCCGGTCCGCCGCGAGGGCACCAGAGAAGGCCGTTGGGCGCTGCTGGACTACTCCGACATCGTCGTGCACGTCCAGCACAACGAGGAGCGGAACTTCTATGCGCTCGAGCGGTTGTGGAAGGACTGCCCGACCATCGAGGTTCCCGGTCTCGGACAGCATCCGGCTCCGGAATCGGAGCAATGATCAGACGGCTCATCCTGCTTCGGCACGGTCAGACGGAGTACAACGCCACCGACCGCATGCAGGGTCAGCTCGACACCGATCTGTCCGAGCTCGGCCGCAGCCAGGCGAAGACGGCCGCCGCCGAGCTGGCGACGCGTGATCCGATCAGGATCGTCTCCTCGGATCTGCGGCGAGCTCTGGACACTGCGACCGCGCTCGGAGACGCAGCCGGTGTGGCGGTGTCGACGGACGAGCGTCTGCGCGAGACCCATCTCGGTCAGTGGCAGGGGCTGACCCACACCGAGGTCGACGACATCGCTCCCGGGGCACGACCGGCCTGGCGCGCGGACGCCACCATTGCCCCACCCGGTGGGGAGAGCCGCATCGACGTTGCCCGACGCAGCGTGCCGCTGGTTCGTGAACTCACGGCAGGCGTCCCCGAGTGGGGTGCAGGCGGCAGCGAGCGACCGCTCGTCCTCGTCGCGCACGGAGGTCTGATCGCGGCGCTCACCGCCGCGCTGCTCGATCTACCGACCGATCGCTGGCCGGTACTCGGAGGCCTCGCGAACACCAGCTGGGTTCAGCTCGGCGCGCACGGCCCCGGCGAGAACCCGTCCTGGCGACTGGACGTGTGGAACGCCTCCGCGCGGGTGGCCAGTGACGTCCTCTGAGACGGCGCGGCCCGCGCTGCTCGTCCTCGCGGACTCGTTGAGCTACTACGGACCCGAGGGCGGACTGCCCGTCGACGACCCGAGACTGTGGCCCAATCTCGTTGCAGCGGAACTGGATTGGACGGTCGAGTTGGTTGCGCGCATCGGCTGGACGAGTCGTGACGCGTGGTGGGCCCTGACCCAGGATCCGCGAGTGTGGGCAGCCATTCCCCGTGCCGGTGCCGTCGTGCTCGGAATCGGCGGCATGGATTCGCTCCCGTCACCGCTGCCGACTGCGCTCCGGGAGCAGATCAGATACGTCCGACCGCCTGCCCTGCGGCGCGTGGTTCGCGCGGGATACCAAGCGGTGCAACCCGTTCTGTCGCATCTCGGTTGGCCCGTCGCGCTGCCGCCGCGGCTCAGCGTCGAGTATCTGGAACAGACCCGTGCGGCACTGGCGTACGTGCGTCCCGAACTTCCCGTCATCGGAACCTATCCATCGGTGCACCGCTGCGATGCGTACGGCAAGGTGCACTCCGGTCGCGAACCCGCCGTCCGCGCACTGCGTGCGTGGAGCTCGGACAGGAACGTCCCCATGGTCGACCTCGCCGACGCCGTACGACCGAACATCGAGTCCGAGGACGCGAACCCCGACGGCATCCACTGGGGATGGGACGCCCACATCGCAGTCGCCGATGCGATGCTCGAGGTGCTGCGACCCGTCGCCGCCGCCCGATCGACGACCGAAACGCCGTGACCGTCGCCGTCGTCACCGACTCCTCCTCCTGCCTGCCGGCCTCACTCGCCGCAGAGCGAGGCATCACGCTGGTGCCACTGCACGTGCTGGTCGACGGAATCGACCACCGTGAGGGTATCGACGAGATTCCCGATCAGTCCTCTTCGGGCAAGCAGGTGACCACTGCGGGGGCCTCTCCGGGTGAGCTCACCGAGGTCTACGCCGCGGCTCTCGAACGCAGTCGAGGTGCCGGTGTGGTGGCACTGCACATCTCTCGGGGACTGTCGAGCACCTGGGAAGCTGCGCGCCAGGCCGCAGATCACGTGGGCTCGGCCGTCCGAGTCGTCGATTCCGCCTCGGCCGGAATGGGACTGGGCTTCGCAGTGCTGGCTGCGGCAGCCACCGCCGCCGGGGGAGCAGAACTGGACGCGGTGTACCGCGACGCCGTCGCCGCGTCGACGACGTCGCGATGCTTCATCGTCGTCGATCGACTCGACCACCTGCGACGCGGCGGTCGAATCGGTGCCGCTGCCGCATTGCTCGGCACGGCGCTGGCGATGAAGCCGGTCCTGCACATCACCGACGGCAAACTCGTGTTGCGGGAGAAGACGCGGACCTCGTCCAAGGCGCTGACCAAGCTGGTCGATGCAGCCGTCGCTGCCGCGGAGGAGGTCGGTGACGAATCGGGGGTTGCGCTCGCGGTGCACCACATGCAGTGCCCCGAGCGGGCCGAGGACGTAGCCGCGATGCTGACCTCCCGGATACCGCATTCGACCAGCATCGACGTCTATCCTTTCGGTGCCGTTCTGGGTGCTCACGTAGGCCCGGGCGCGGTCGGTGTCGTCGTGGCGTCCGGACGTCGATAGGCGCGTCGCGTCCCGCGTTCATCCACAGCCTCCGGGTTCGTGCACAGGGCAGTCTGCGACCTGCAGTCCTCGGTGAACGAACGGATCGTGCGCACTAGCGTCCTCGAGCATGGGCGGCAACGACGATCGGGCGCACACGGTGGCGCGATTGAACTCCGTGCGCAGACAACACGATTCCTCCCGCGATCGTGCCGTGCCCGAGGGCGTGCGACCCGACGCCGAGTCCACGGATCCGGATTGGCTGCTGCCGGAAGCACAACGAGAAGGTGCCCCGTGGTCGGCCCTGCTGCCGGCGCGGTGGCGATCCGCCCGCGTGAACCCGGGGAAACAGGGGGCGCTGGCGATGGCGGCGGCCGGAGTCTTCGTCGTGCTGGTCGCGGGATTCGCGGTGGCCAGGGACGCACCGAGTCCCGCACCGGCACCACCCCTCGCTGTGGTCGCGACCGACAGCTCGGACACCGATGGCACGGTGGATACCGATGGCACGGTGGATTCTGTGCCGACCGCCGAGGCCGAACTCGTGGTGAGCGTCGTCGGGCTCGTGACGCGTCCCGGATTGGTTCGGCTGCAACCGGGTTCGCGAGTTGCCGACGCGCTGGCCGCGGCAGGCGGCGCTGTCGAGGGTGCCGACCTGCTGGCGCTCAACATGGCCGCGCGAGTCGCCGACGGTGATCAGGTCGTCGTCGGCGTCGTGCCGCCCGAGGCAGCTCCACCGGTCAGCAGTACGACATCCGAGATCGAGGCATCGACAGACGGTAGCGGCGTACCGGCCGGGGTCGGAGGTTCCGCGCCCGGCGGGACGGTGGACCTCAACGCCGCGACCGTGGCAGAACTGGACGCGTTGCCCGGGGTAGGGCCGGTCACCGCGACTTCGATCGTGAAGTGGCGAGAGATCAACGGCCGCTTCACATCCGTGGATCAGTTGTCCGAGGTGGACGGCATCGGGCCCGGCAGACTGGCGAAGATCCGCGACCTGGTGCACGTCGGATGACCACCGGTGCCGCGTCCGCCCCTGCGCCACAGACCGAGGATCTTCTGCCGTTCGACGTGCGACTGGTTCCGGCCGCTGCGGTGTGCTGGTCGATCACCGCGGTCGGAATTCTCGGAGGACCCGCTGCTGCCCTGGCTGCTACCGCCTCGGCGGTTGCGGTGGTCCTGCTCCTCGCGGTGGCACTGCACGGGTTGTCTGCTCGGCGTGCCTGGCCGGGTCCGAGTCGGTCCGGTGCGGCGGCGGTGATCGTGCTGGCGCTGTGCTTCGGGGGAGCGATCTGGCTTCAGATGCGCTCGCTGGCAGAGCATCCCGTGGCGGCGGCGGCAGAGAACCGAGCCTGGATCACCGCGACGATGCGGCCGGCGGAGGACCCGCGCCGTCTGACGGCTCCCGGGCCCGCGACCGTGATGGTGAAGGCCGCGATGACGCGCGTCGACGTGGGCGGCGAGGCGTGGAACGTCGGTGGAATGGTGTCGATCATCGCACCGGAGTCCAGTTGGTCGGCATTGCTGCCGGGCCAGGTGGTCACCGTGCGGGGCAGGCTCGGCGAGCCGATTCGGTCGGACATGACCGTGGCCGTGATCCGCACTTCGGGTCCGCCGGTCACCGTGGACGAGCCTGGAACGATCTCTGCTGCGGCCGGCACTTTCCGATCGAATTTGGCTGTGGTGGCGCAGAATTCGATGCCACCCGATCGTGCGGGTCTGCTGCCCGGTCTCGTGGTCGGCGACGTGTCGCGGCTGGACGAGACGGTATCGGACAATTTTCGGGCGGCAGGCCTCACACATTTGACGGCGGTGTCCGGAGCGAACTTCTCGATCCTGATCGGTGCGATTCTGTTGGTGTTGCGAGGTGTCGGGGTCGGACCCCGCACCACGGTCGCGGTGGCGTTCGTCGTACTCATGGCGTTCGTGATCGTGGCCCGGCCGTCGCCGAGTGTGCTGCGGGCGGCAGTGATGGGGTCGATCGGCTTGGTGGCGTTGGTCACCGGCAGGCGCAGGCAAGCGGTACCGGCACTGTGCGGTGCGGTGTTGGGGCTGCTCGCGTGGTGGCCGAGGCTCGCGGTGGACGTCGGGTTCGTGCTGTCGGTGTTCGCCACCGCCGGGCTCGTACTCGTCGCTCCGATCTGGGTCGACTGGCTTCGGGCCCGTGGCTGGCCGAGAGCTGCAGCGGAAGTGGTGGCGGTCGCCGCGGCAGCGCACGCGGTGACGGCGCCGATGGTCGCGGCCGTGTCAGGAACGTTCAGCGTAGTGGGAGTGGCCGCGAACGTGCTGGTGGCACCGGTCGTCGCTCCGATCACCGTGGTGGGCTTTCTGACGGCCGTGACCGCCACCGCCAGCACCTCGCTCGCGGAGCTGATCGCGCAGTTGGTGTCGGCACCGCTGTGGTGGCTGATCACGGTGGCAGAGAGTGCCGCGTCGGTGCCGGGCGCGGGCGTCGTGGTCCCCGATGGCGTCGGGGGCGCAGCACTGGCAGCGTTCTCGACGACCGCGCTGCTGACGGCGTTGCGTTTCAGGGTGTTTCGATGGACGGCCGCAGCCGTGGCGATGGCGACACTCGCGATGTGGACGGCGCACGTTCTCTGGTGACCGCTCGGTCTTCGAGCGGATGCTCGCAGTGTCGGTCGCACATGGCACGATCATGGTCGTGACTTCGAGTGTGGCTCCTCTGCATCTGGTCCTCGGCGACGAGGAACTTCTGATGGATCGCGCGGTAGCCGCGATCGTGGCTCAGGTGCGTGCGAATGCTGCGATTCCGGGGGAGGACCTGCCGGTCACGCGGTTGCGCACCGGTGATGCCAGTGCCCCGGAACTCGCCGAACTGCTCAGTCCCTCGCTGTTCGCCGAGGATCGCGTCGTGGTGCTCGAGGCCGCGGCCGAGGCAGGCAAGGACGCTGCTGCTCTGGTACTCGACGCCGCTACCGATCCGCCCGAGGGTGCAGTGGTGGTGGTCATGCACTCCGGCGGCGGCCGGGCCAAGGCGATGGTCGGTGCGCTGCAGAAATGCGGTGCTCAGGTGCACGAATGCGCCAAGCTCACCAAGCCCGCCGAACGTATCGACTTCGTGCGCGGAGAGTTCCGTACCGCCGACGTCCGGGTGAGCGGCGACGTGATCGAGGCGGTCGTCGAGTCGGTGGGCAACGAACTTCGCGAATTGGCTTCGGCCTGTTCGCAGTTGGTCTCCGATACCGGGGGCAAGGTCGATCTCGCCGCGGTGCGTCGGTACTACTCCGGCAAGGCCGAGGTGTCCGGGTTCGACGTCGCAGACAAGGCGGTGATCGGAGACCGAGCCGGCGCGCTGGAGGCTCTGCGGTGGGCCATGCACCGGGGCGTGGCGCACGTGTTGCTCGCCGACGCGTTGGCCGACGCCGTCCGCACGATCGCGCTGGTGGGTTCGGCGGGCCGCGGCGACCCGTTCCGCATGGCAGGGGAGTTGGGCATGCCGCCGTGGAAGATCAAGAAGGCGCAGGGTCAGGCGCGCGGGTGGAACGGTCGATCCATCGCCCAGGCGCTGCGTGTGGTGGCGCAGTTGAACGCCGACGTCAAGGGTCAGGCAGCGGACGCGGACTATGCAGTGGAGAAAGCGGTGGCCGAGGTCGCATCACTGGGCAGGTAGCGTCGACCGACCGCAGAGCGCAGGACAGGCACAGCGCAGTACAAGCCCTGCGCACTGGAAGTTCGGCGCACGAGAAAGCCCGCCGCGTCCTTCTCGGATGCGGCGGGCTTTCTCGAGCTCAGAGAGTTATCAGAGCTTGTTGACTGCGAGAGCCAGTGCCGACTTCTTGTTGGCTGCCTGGTTCTTGTGGATGACGCCCTTGCTGGCGGCCTTGTCGAGCTTGCGGCCTGCATCGAGAAGAATCTCGGAAGCCTTGTCCTTGTCGCCCGCAGCCTGTGCCTCGCGGAACGAGCGGATGACGGTGCGAAGGGAGGACTTCACCGACTGGTTGCGCAGGCGTGCACGCTCGTTGGTGAGAATCCGCTTCTTCTGGGACTTGATATTGGCCACGCGTAAAATCCTTGTCGTCTTCGTCGGTATTCCGGTCAGGGCGATCCATGCTGGAATGCCCGAAGTCTGCTGCTGAGCGTTGGAGCCCTGCGCCGAAGATCGAGAATACCAGCACGATCGGCCAGAACCCAATCCGGACCGGGGTGACGATGCGTTTCAAGAAATTAACGCTTCTACCGCGCCTAACTCCTGTCTCTGTAGCAACATGGCCAGAATGAGTCCGCGATCGGCAACGCATGCCACCACCAAGGCCAAAGCGACCAAAACCAAGTCAGCGGATCGTGACGAACCCGAAGCCGACGGAGTGTTCGGCGGGTATTCCGACGTCGGAAAGTACAGTCTCGCCTTCGACGAGATGTTCGACGCCGACGGGCGCACCCGAACTCCGTACAAGGGCATCCACACCGCACTCGCCCCGGCGAACGCGGTGGACCTGGATGCGAGATCCGACGCGCTGGGACGAGCCTTCATCGACCAGGGCATCACCTTCTCTCTGTCCGGCCAGGAACGCCCCTTCCCGCTCGACCAGGTACCCCGTGTCATCGCGGCGGGCGAGTGGTCACGTCTCGAGCGCGGCATCAAGCAGCGCGTCAAAGCTCTCGAGATGTTCCTCGCCGACATCTACGGCGACCAGGAGATCCTGCGCGACGGAGTGGTACCCAAGCGGCTGGTGACCTCCTGCGAGCACTTCCACCGAGAGGCGGTCGGCATCACACCGCCCAACGGTGTGCGTATCCACGTCGCGGGCATCGACCTCATTCGCGACGCGCAGGGCACGTTCCGTGTCCTCGAGGACAACCTCCGGTCACCGTCGGGCGTGTCCTACGTCATGGAGAACCGTCGCACCATGGCCCGGGTGTTCCCCGATCTGTTCGCCAGCCACCGCGTCCGCGCCGTCGGTGACTACGCCTCGCATCTGCTGCGGGCACTGCGCGCGTCGGCCGCCCTCAACGAGGCCGACCCGACCGTGGTGGTTCTCACTCCTGGCGTCGCCAACTCGGCGTACTTCGAGCACTCGCTGCTCGCGCGACTGATGGGCGTCGAGCTCGTCGAAGGACGCGACCTGTTCTGCCGAGACAACATCGTCTACATGCGCACCACCGAGGGCGAGCGTCAGGTCGACGTCATCTACCGACGCATCGACGACGACTACCTCGACCCCATGCAGTTCCGTCCCGACTCGGTGCTGGGAGTTGCAGGTCTGGTCAATGCCGCTCGGGCAGGCAACGTCGTCATCTCGAGCGCTGTCGGGAACGGCGTCGGCGACGACAAGCTCGTCTACACCTACGTGCCGACCATCATCGATTACTACATGGGCGAGAAGCCGCTGTTGGCCAACGTCGACACGTTCCGGTGCTGGCTCGACGACGAGTGCGAGGAAGTTCTCGACCGCATCGACGAACTGGTCATCAAGCCGGTGGAAGGCTCGGGCGGCTACGGCATCGTCTTCGGGCCCGACGCCTCGCCGAAGGAACTCGCCACGATCAGCAAGAAGGTCCGCGCGGATCCGCGCGGTTGGATCGCCCAGCCCGTCGTGCAGCTCTCGACGGTGCCGACCAAGATCGGCGATCGATTGGTACCGCGCCACGTCGACCTGCGGCCGTTCGCCGTCAACGACGGCGACGACGTCTGGGTGTTGCCCGGCGGCTTGACCCGGGTTGCGTTGCCGGAGGGATCCCTGGTGGTCAACTCGAGCCAGGGCGGCGGCAGCAAGGACACCTGGGTACTCGCCACCCGAACCTCTCTGGAGGAGCAGGAGCTTGCCGGCGAGGAGATCGTCAGCGTTCCACCGGAGTCGCCGATGGCCGAACAGGGCCCGGAGCTGACGATGGACCAGCAGATGAATCAGCAACAGCAACAACAGCAGCAGCAACAGCAGGCAACGAACTCGGACTCGAACGGCGGTGGACAGTAAATGCTCGCGCGCAACGCAGAGTCGCTCTACTGGATCGGACGGTACGTCGAGAGAGCGGACGACACCGCCCGCATTCTCGACGTCACCGTCCACCAGCTTCTCGAGGACGCCACGGTCGATCCGGACCACACGTCGCGAGTGTTGTTGCGAGTGCTCGGCTTCAAGCACGAGCCGGACGTCTCGCTCGACGTGTGGTCGCTCACCGAGGTCGTCGCCTTCAGCCGGGACGGGTTGGGTTCGATCGTGGACTCACTGTCCAGCGCACGTGAGAACGCCCGTGGTGCACGAGAAGTCACGTCCAGTGAGATGTGGGAGTGCTTGAACACCACGTACAACGGTTTGAACGAGCGCATCAGGGCGTCCAAGCGCACCGGCCCGGCCGAGTTCTTCAGCTACATCGAGGAGCGCGCCGCGATGTTCGCCGGTCTCGCGGACTCCACCCTCAGTCACGACGACGGCTATCGCTTCCTCCTGCTCGGTCGCTCGGTCGAGCGCATCGACATGATCGTTCGGTTGTTGCTCTCGCGAGCCGGTGACCGGCCGTCGTCGCCGGCTTGGGTCACGGTGCTGCGCTCCGCCGGTGCTCACGACACCTACTTGCGCACCTACCGCGGCGCGCTCGACGCCCAGCGAGTTCTCGAATTCATGTTGCTGGACAGGCTCTTTCCGCGCTCGGTGTTCTACGCACTCAACGAGGCGGAACGTTCGCTCGATCAGCTCGACCATCAGCCCAACAGTCGAGTCGGTGCACGCGCCGAAGCGCAGCGCCTACTCGGCCGCGCTCGTAGCGAACTCGAATTCCTTCGTCCCGGTGAAATTCTCGACGATCTGCAGGAGCGCCTGCTCTCCCTGCAGGAAACCTGCCGTGAACTCGGTGACGCGATCTCCAAGCAGTATTTCCATGCAGCTCCGTGGGTTGCGTGGACGGACGCCGGCTCGGGAACATTCGAAGATCAACTGGAAGGTGAACTGTGAGCTGGCGTATGCGTGTCGTGCACACCACGGGCTATCAGTACGACGCACCGGTGACGTCGTCGTACAACGAGGCTCGGTTGACGCCGCGAAGTGACAACCGGCAGAACGTGATTCTGAACCGAGTCGAGACCGACCCGGTGACGCGTTCCTACCGCTACACCGACTACTGGGGCACAGCGGTGACGGCGTTCGACCTGCACGCACCGCACACCGAGCTCGAGGTCACCGGATCGTCGGTGGTCGAGACCGACCCCTTCGTCTACCCGGACGAGAACGCCTCCTGGGAGGAGCTCGCGAGCGAGCAGGTGATCGATCGCTTCAACGAGGTCCTCGACAACACCGAGTACGTGCCGAAGAACAGGCAACTGGCGTCGGTGGCGAAGAAGCTGTCCAAGGGCCTACCGCCGCAGGAATCGGTGGTGGAGATCGCCAACTGGGTCAACCAGGAGATGTCCTACGTGCCGGGGACCACCGGCGTGCACACCTCGGCCGTCGAGGCGTGGTCGGAGAAGAAGGGCGTCTGCCAGGACTACGCCCACCTGACGTTGTTGATGTTGCGCAGCATCGGCATCCCCAGCCGGTACGTCTCGGGCTACCTGCACCCGAAGAAGCAGGCCGCGATCGGTGCGACCGTGGAGGGCCAGAGCCACGCCTGGATCGAGGCGTGGACCGGTGCCTGGTGGGGTTACGACCCGACCAACGCGATCGCCGTCAACGAGCAGCACGTGTCGGTCGGACTCGGCCGTGACTATGCCGACGTGCCACCGCTGAAGGGCATCTTCTCCGGCGGCGGTTCGACGGCTCTCGACGTGGTCGTGGAAATCACCCGGTTGGCGTGAGCCCGATGCGCGTTGTGCGTCCTTCGCGGGACGCACAACGCGCGCGCATCAGTTCCAGCCGAAGTCGCGACGCAATCTGTTTGCGACGGAATCGAATTGGGGCTTGCTCAGAATCGCACCCTCGCGGCGGATGCCGTCCTCGGGCACGTCGAGCACTCGATCCAGTCGAATCCAGCTCGGTCGGCCCTCGGCGTCCCAGGACCCGGACCCGATCGACTGCCAGTCACGGTCTCCGTCGCGGCTGCTCTGGCTCGACAACATCAGGCCGAGCAGGTCGTTGCCCTCGCGTCCGATGACCAGCACCGGGCGGTCCTTGCCCTGGCTGGCATCTTCCTCGTAGGTGACCCAGGTCCAGACGATCTCACCGGGGTCGGCCTTGCCGTCCAGGTCGGGGGAGTACTCGATGGTGCGGGCGCGCTGCGCTGTAGGTCTGGTCTGCGATGCCACCGGACGCCCCGGACGAGGTGCCGGAGCGGACGTGCGCGCGGCCGTTCCGCTGATCGCGTCCTTGCCCTTCTGCAGGGCTCCGGACTTCTGCAATTGACGCAGCAGCCGAGGTCCCTCGCGCATCGCGATCTTGCCCAGTTCCTTGCCGAATCTGCTCCAGTTGCCAGCCATGCGGCGAGTGTAGCGATGCAGACGCTGCTGCTCATCGCCCGAACCGCGGCAACGTGAACACCCGACTCGGACAGCCGGGGACGGCGCACCGTTCTCGGCGTGGGACGATAGGGAAACCCGTTCGCTCATTTCGAACACGCCAGCCGAAGGATACGAGTGCCCAGCTTCGCCGACACAAGGTTGGCGATAAGACACTCCTGATTCTGAGGCAGTTCTCCACTTAGGAGAGGGTCAGGCATGTTCGCACACACCACCAACACGGAAAACGCCCTTGACTTCGAGCCGGTCGTTACGTTCAACTATTTCGACGACTTCGACGTGTCGATCAGGTTCTCGCCGACGCTCACGGTCAACTTGTCCCGCGAAGAGTTCGATCTGTTGACCTTCGCGATCCGCGTCGGGTATTCCGAATATCTCGAACGGATCGCCGAGCTGGACCGACAGATCGACGCGAAGTTCGGGAGTGCCATTCCCCCTGCTGACCCCGAACCCACGGACCCGTTCGCGATGAGCGGTCTCTCATCGTTGGTGTTCGGCTGAATACAGAGTTTTCGCGAGTGCCCGCGGTATCGGGCACGATGTAACCAACACCGTGCGCTGCAGCGACGCGTTGTTTGAGGAACGGCCCCGCCCTTGACTTCCCGGTTGAGGCGGGGCCGTTTTGCGTCTGTTGGGCCTACTCAAGAACGCCCCATTGTCGGGCTATTCGAGTGATCTCGTCAGAAAGAGTTCGCCCCTTCCACTCGTCTACCTCAGCGATCACCGGGTTGACCAGGTCGACCTTGATGTTCGTGTCATCCGCGTTCAAGTAGGGTCTGAGCGTCTCGAACCAGTGCTTGCCCGAAAGGGGACGTACCGCGACCATAGGAGTGTGAAACGCCTTCATCGACTCGGCCAACCCGTTGCGCCATTCCGTAGTCAACTGCCGCCTCGCAGTCAGTTCGGCAGCCTCCGCGACCTGTCTTAGTCGATCGATTTCGTGGCCGTGTTGCTGGGCTGCAAGTTCCTTGGCGTTCTGTTTTTCGACAACCAGCCGTTGTTTCTCTGTTTTCCAGTTGATGAGCGGTGCAAGCAACGATGCTGCACTACCCGCTACTGCGCCTACCGCGGTACCCACGACGCCAGCCCATACGGGGTCGATCACGCGTCGTCCTCATCGTGTAAGTGACGCTCTTGTGCTCGTGCTGGTCGCCCCAAGCGAAGTTGATGCGCTTTTCGACCCCGTCGCGCACCCACGCGATGTACTTGGGCCTCTGGACCGTTCCTCTCGCGGGATTTCGCGGATCGTCGAAGCGGCGTCTCAGCCCCACAGCACGATGCAGTCGGTTTCGGCGTCCCTGATTGAACAAACTCAAGCCGAAACCAACACCCGCCAGCTCGACGAGTCCTCCCCGCATCGCGTTGCCTTCGTTGCCGAACATTGGGTACGCGTTACACCAATCGGTGGTCACGGTCTCGACCCGCGAGAAGGGGTCGAACTTGAGATGCTGGTGACCGGTGTCAGCGGCGACGTAAAGTCCCCAGGTCCTAGGCCATGCCGCGCGGTTGAGCAGGAGATGGATCGAGTCATCGATAATTGGGCTTTTGACCGCGACGCCGTCGGACCCGAAGGCATTTCCCGCAGCGTGCGTGAGGAGCAGCTTCAGAACCCACCGCTGAAAGTCACCACCGGAGATCTCGACCGACTCGTCTTCTCCCCAATCGCCCGCGCCACCCTGGTAGCGCAAAGCAATTGTGCGGAGGAACGTCGCAAATTTGATGGCTGCCTTGTCGGCATCCGACAAACCGTTGTTGTGCTTCTCGCATAGGACATTCGCGACGAACTTTTTAGGTTGGACGAACCGCCGGACCCCGAGGCCGTTGTCATGCCGGATCGTTGCGTCGGGATCATCGAAGCTGTAGAGCTTGATCAGGCCATGCGAGACGTAGTGCTCGCCCGAGATCTTGGTCGAGCATCCTCCCGCGGTATTGGCGTAGCACTTTGGGTGCTTGAAGTCGGCGGAGCCGGTGGTGGTGGTGGTCATCTGCGCAGACTATCCCCGGGCACCGACAGTTCCGCGTGGCGTCATCGCGTCCGATTCCTGCCCAATTTCGTGCGACGCATCGCACGGTTCGTAGCGTCGCCGATGACCGCCGAGTGCGCCGATTCCAGCTTCGGCGGGCGCGCACGCGAGTAGATTTCCGCTGATGTGGACCGGACCTGTGATTTTCACCTTGATTATCAGCTGCCTCGCGCTACTGACCGCGCTCGGGTCGATCGGATGGCAGATCTACTCGTGGCGACGCAACGGTCCGAAGGTGGAGGTCTCGGCTCATCTTGGGTTCGTCACGGGGCCGGGCGGTCAGAACTTCATCGCCATCGAGGCGACCAATAGTGGTCGACTGGAAACGATGGTGCAGAGCTTCTATTTCCAGCTGCCCGAAGGAAGAACACTGCAGCCAACAGGTTCCTACATCAAGACGACAGTATTGCCAGCGCGCCTCAGCCCAGGCGATCAGGTGTCGTACTACTTCAACCCAAACGATATCGACCAGCAGCTGGCATCTGCCGGTCTAACCCGCTCCGATCTGCAACCAGCGGTCAGAACGGGTCACGGAAAGGTGCTGGGCAAGAAGATGCCTGGCTGAACACCTACACGTCTGCGGCCCACTTGTCGATGATCAGGTCGTCCGAACCGTCGTAGCGGTAGGCGCGACGACCGCCGGGAATAAGCAAAGATCTGGCCTGTCCCTCGTCAACGAACGGGGTGAGGGTCGGTTCGTCAGCCATAGCGTCGAGTATTGCAGAGTGAAACTTCAGCACGTTCAAGGAACGCATTCGTCGGTTCGATAGTCGATGTAGCATCACAGCCCGAGTGCCGAAACTTTCGCCGTACTCAAACGACCAAGGGAATACCGACTTTGGCTCCTCAAGGTGAGCGCACGTCCAAGGCGTCTGCCGGCAGTTGTGAGTGGTTCGAGACCGACTTGTACGCCCGCACGCTTGAGAAGTACTCAGACGAGTCAGAGCTGGAAATCGAGCATCTTCTCAACATGATGGATCTCGCGGAAGAACCGGGCGGATTGCCGAACGATCAGTACGACGCACCGATCGGATGGTTGGACAAAATTTCTAGACGCAACCCTCCGTGGCTGGCAGAAATCAAGTCTCCCGGACCGGAAGAGCAAGACGGCGGCCACCGCGAATATCGCCTCTACTTCGGCGAGGCTCCGTTCGACCGACACGCTCTACTAGCAGCGCTCATCGAGTACAAACACACAGGCTGGAAGAAGAGCACGATGAAGTCCACTCAGACCAAACACATCAGAGCTGCAATGGACTCGATCGCCAAGTGGTGCGCGAACAAGTGTGGCTACCGAACGCGGTCCAAGTAGGATCCACCAGCCAATTTGGCGTCAGTGTTGCGATTTCTGCAACTTCGCAGGAGGCTTAAGGCATGGCACGTACACCTCGACGACAAACACGCAGCGCGCAGCTCGCGCGCCAGCTGTCCGCTGCCGAGTTGGCATTCAAGCAACGGCTAGTGAAGCTCAGGGAGTCTCGGGACCTGTCCCAGACGGAAGTGGCCCGGAGGATGGGGGTGGACAAGAGTGCGGTCTCCAGGTTTGAACGGATCGACGCAAACCCCCGACTCTCGACCATTCGCGCATACGCTTTGGCCATTGACGCATCTATCGAGATGGACGCACACTTAAATTCACCTGATGTGGTCCTGATCAGCGGAAGCCAGCGAGGGAGACTGACTGGCGCGCATGTCTCAAATTTTGAGATTCACATTCTCGATTCGCCAGAGCCCTTCCCGTTCACGGTCGCTGGCTTCCTTGGAAATGGCGCGCCGGGACGCAACAGAACTTCATGGGTTACGCCGGAGAGCCTCTCCAGCGCGCCTCGCGCTTTGGCTCTGACCGAGAAGGCAGAACATGTTTAGCACACTGTTTTTCACGCCCCACGTCACAATTACAGAGGGACTGATCAACGTTCTCGGCGGCGGGGTGACGCGCGCCTTTCGCCCTGTCTTTCCGAGTCATTTAGGCCTCTACCTGGTCGCGATCCTGGACGTCTCGTCGGCGGAATCGGACATCCCGCTGGTGTTTCGAATCGTTGACATCGACTCTGACGATGTTGTGCTCACTGAAATCGCAGCGGATGCTACCCAGATCTTTGGACCAGAGGAAGACGTGGATCCACGCGTCATGAGCAATCCGTTTGTCGTCGATCTGACATCCCTTGTGATCCCAAAGCCTGGAACCTACCGTGTCGAGACGACAGTAAACGGCAAGGAGTCCATCGCCATCAACTTGCAGGTTCTGGCACAGTAGGGCCGAAACTCGCGTTATGCGCCCGATCCAGAGTCGAGGTGAGACCACGTCTGGATGCTCTGGATGACATCCCTTGCAGCGTCGATTGCCGATGCGGCACCCCTGCCGGTGACCTCCATAGGGAACTCTGGATCGAGAACCATACGGCGGAAATCCCACATACTGCGAGTCACATCGACGAGATCAGGCGGGGCGTCGGCCGCGGCGAGTTGCGCGGCCGGGTCGGCGTAGTTCGCCACCTCGGCGTCACGCAATCGCGCGGCAATCTTCGCAGTGTCGGCCACCAGATCGGTTGCCTTCACCAGCGCGTCGACTGGATCTCCACTCAAGAGGCCGTCGAGTGCGGTGACAGACGGGAAGGCAGGCACGGGCTCATCCTGCCTGGACATCGATACTCTGCTGAGGTCGATCGTTCGAGCCGAGACACTGATCTCTTCGGCCACCCGGTCGGCGCGCCGAGTCAGTCGACCGCCAGGAAGACCACTTCGTGCAGATCGCCGAGGAACGATTGCGCCTGCGGGCGAAACATCATCAGGACCGTCACCACCACGGCAGGCCACACCAGCGATACCAGGAAGTCGAGGATCATCTGCACCCATGCCATCGGGCGATCCTAGAGCAGGCTAGTCCGACCCTCCGGCCCACGCGGATCGCCGCTGCTGTCTCGGACACCTGTGCGTAGATCGCTACTGCGCCGTTGTGCGAGATCTCCATGGGTACGTCGGGATCGAGCACCTGGGCTCGAAACGACCAGATTCCCTCGACAGCTCGTAGCAGAGCATCGGGTGCACCCGCCGTGGTCAATTGTGCCACCGGGTTATTCGACGGTTCGGCTCCGGGACTGCGGACCTCGGCAGCGGCGTTCGCGGCTGCCGCAAGGAAGTCCGTGGCCTCGACGAGGGCAGTGGCTGCGTCTGCTCGACTGGTCAGGCCGTCGAGAACGTCGGCGGAAAGGAGGGTGGGCATGGGTGCACTCTTTTCGCTCGACATCAGATCAGCCCTCGCATCATCGATGCTCGTCGCATCAGTTCGGCCACTTCATCGTGGGTAAGATGGATGTAGGGGTTGGACAGGTTGGTCGCCGCGTTCTTCATCGACAGCTGGTTGGTGAACGACCAGTCCGAGGCGGGCGCGGCAGGCTCGCCGAAGCCGTCGCTGTACCGGGCAGACGTCGACGAGCTTGATGGGCGAGGACGCCGATCCTGCGGCGGTCCAGCTACCTCGGGCGATGGCGTAGCGCTTCTGCTTGGTGAACCGGGTCTGCGACCACACCTGCGCGAACGCGGCGGTCTGTCCCCACGTGTCGCGGAGGTACTTGAGCGTGGTGGTGTTGATGTGCCACGCGGTGGCCGAGGGGGCTGCGTCGGGAACGCGGCAGCCAGGTTTGGCAAGTGCGTGTCCAGCAGGGTCTTGATCTCGGCGACGGTCTTGTTGCTTCCCGGTGCCGCCACGTCGGGGAAGCCATCTTCGAGCCAGAGTGATACCTGATCGCCCTTGGCCAGAGAAGCGACCTTGCGTCAGGGTAGGACGACCACTTGTCGTGTGTCGAATCTGGCGCGATGAATCATATTGCAGCGCAAACGCATCGAGACTCGATGCTTACATTTTCGGCCGAAACCCGAAGGCGCGAACGGGCGTCGTCGAGCGTTGGTGTTTCGATCCGATTGCCACGATGGGCGGTCGATGCCGCTTGCTTGCGAGGTAGACGTCGTGGTCACGTTCGGTGAGTTCGGGGTCCGCGAGCTCGAAACTGCCAGCGGTGTTGTCGAGCGCGTCCGGCTCGGTTTCGTCGAGCTCTGGGTTGCCGACGGCGAGGACTTCGAGGCCGAACAGACGCAGGACGATCACGATGCGGCACCCATCAGAGCGCGGATCGACCGCAGAGCGTCGTCGGCCTGCTCGCGCCGGACCTCCCGAGCCCGGCGAGTTTCGGCGTCCCGCTGCTCTCGCTCTCTCCGAGCGAGCTCGCGTCGCTTGGGCTCGGCGGCTGTGTGTTCTCTCTCAGCTCGCATCTCGGGTGTCGAGTCGCGGTCTGCGAACTGCCAACCGGACTGAAAGTCAACGGCAGCTGTATATTTCGGCATCCTCGACCTAGGTAGCGTTCCTTTCTGCCGCTTGTAGTTCTCCGGCTCGACGAGCTCGACCGGCACCGCTTGGTTCGGGAATTGGGCCCGCCAGCAAGCGATCCGAACGCAGACAATGCACTCCCAGCCGACAGGGGTGAGGCCCGACCGTGAGTCGGTGGCACCGGTGTGGCGAACGCAGACTGTCCGCGGTTCGAGGTGGTGGCCGCGGTGGCACCGGGCCGGCACTCGCAGCGTGCCGGTCACATCGATTCCTCCCATCGCTCGAAATCAGACCAGCGCCAACCGTGGACCGCGACGCCGAGCGAGAGCCCTTCACCTTTGGCGAGATCATGCTCCGACAGCCAGCCGACATACGCGTCGTGATGGCGTTCTGTCGCTACCATCGTTCGCCAGTGGGCGTCGATCGCAGGTGCAACGGACAGCGCTGCGAACTGCTCTGTCGACACCGAATACGCGGCTACGACTTCGTCAGCGTGCAACGGGTCCGGCACGAGCGGTATTGCGTCGAGCCAATGTCGCCAACTCGAGGGACGAAGCCGTTTCGGCACGTCGGTGAACGTCAAGCCAGCGGGTCGTTCGGCGTCCACCCGCTCGGAGGCGAGCATGGGTCGAGCCATCACGCACCCCGTCCCGCTCGGGGGCGCGCCACACGTCCCTTGCCGCGACGAGCTCCGCGTTCGTTGTCCCGTCCCTGGTTCTGAGATCCATCTCCGGTGTAGACCCCGCGAATGCCGGTCTGCCCACCGCTCGCAGCTCCGGACGTCGAGCGGGCGGCGAGGATCCGCGCGTCCATGACCGATGCCAAGCGAGCTCGGGTCATACGAAGCTGCCGAACCGCGGCCACCGCGGGGTGCATCTTGACCGTTCCGCTCTTCGTCGTGATCTTGCGGCCGTCGGCGGCGAGAGCTGCATCGAGCGCCGCGATGTCATCGGTCGTGGCCTGTAGGTCCGCGGCGGTCGCGAGGTCGTCGGCCTCGAGGACGATGCCGACGCTCTTCGCTTTGGCGCGGTAGAAGTCGACGACCGACTCGGTGCCCGCCGTTAGGTCATCGGTGCTCATGTAGTCACGTCCTTTCGAGGTAGCGGCCGACGCCGAGGTTCGGTGCGCGGTCGGACGAACGCGGGGGTGGTCGGTTCTCTGTCGCGGCACCGCGGGCGAGCGCGCCTATGGCCTTCTCGACCCGCTCGACGTCGACCGTGCCGTCCGGCCGGACGAACTTCGTGTGATCGAGCGCGGCGAGCAGATCGGCAACGTTCTGTGGTCTGAGACCGACCGTGCCGAGTTGGCGAGCGATCGCCGCGTCGACGATCTGCGCTCTCAGTTCGTCGAGCACCTCGGACGATTCGAGGCCGCTGTGCTCGAGCTCGGCGATCCGGTGATCCCGCTCAGCGACCAACCACGCCGCGAGCTCTGCGTCGGTGAACACGGGCGATCAGTCCGCTGGGCCGGACAGGAACGAGTGCAGACCCGCGAGCTCGAGCCAAAACGCGCTGTCGACCTGCGCGGTGAAGGGCGCTTGCTCGTAGACCTTCGCGAGGACGCTTTTGGCCATGTCCAAGTGCGGCTCCTTGGTAGCCGTAGTGATCGGGTGCTGTGGCGTAATTCCGGCCATCGAGTCGCTTCTTTCTGTTCTTGATCGGCAAGGTCAATACTCATACCCCGTACCGGTATCTGTCCAATGTTCTAGGACCGCCGCCTGTAAACGCTTTAGCGCAAACAGGATTCGGCTTAAATCGAACAGATTGTCGACCCAAACCACGCTGGACGTCGAGCTGGATCCGTCATTCGAACGCGCGTTCAGCCCGAAAAGGCCTGTTCAGGGCGCTTGAGGTCCGTCAAAATGCAGTTCTTTTCGCACCGCAGCCGACGAAATGTGCAGTACCCAGCTGCCTATCTGCCAGACCGGGCAGGGGCCTCCCCCCCCTACCGCACACAGCTGCAGTTAAAGTCCAGCAATGGAACAAACCATGTGGAACGTAGTGAACCGCGACAAGACTTTCTCACGCGAGACAACGCTCTGGCTGGAGTACGAAGTCGCAGGCTCGATCGTTGGAGACGAGTACGATCTTGCCGAATACCCCGCTGACCTCATGCTTGAGGAATACGTCCGTCAGGTTGATTCTGGGAAGCTCCAAGACGCGAATGGCTTACCGGAAGGCCACCGGCACATCACTTGGTCTATTCACGGGAGCAATCTTGGGGGAGAGTTGGCACCCTTCCAGCCTGACCGATGGTCTGACATGCCTGAACATGAAGACTTCCTGACATTCTTCCAATGGCCGAAGTCTGCGGTCGACGGAGTCAAGCTTAATTTCCTTCAGCTGCCGGTCCGCGATATGGCATGGAACAAGCAGCAGCGGGATCGTGGTGGATTCATTCAGGAAGCCACAGGCTGGAAGCCTGCGGCATTTCAACCCACGCTGTGGCTGCCTGGTTTGTTCTCCGCATTCGTGTTATATCGGAATTCCCAGTAAAGAGAGCATGAGCGGCCCCGTCCACGATAGGTAGACGGGGCCGCTGCGCCTACCGGCTTTCTCTGTCGAGCCGGTAACGAGACATACCCCTGCTTGTCGGGTCCGCGATCTCGGTCCGATGCTCGAGTGCTTCCTTGGCCCGCTGTACTCTCGCGGCCTCGCGAGCTGAAACTCGTCGGTCGCATTCGTTCCTCTCGTCGTCGAACCTGGCCCTGCGTGCGTCGAGATCGCGAGCGAGCTTGCGCAGTTCCATTCCGTGCTTCGACGCGATCTCGGTCACCGG
This sequence comes from Rhodococcus sp. 14-2496-1d, assembly GCF_002259365.1. Classification (NCBI taxonomy): domain Bacteria; kingdom Bacillati; phylum Actinomycetota; class Actinomycetes; order Mycobacteriales; family Nocardiaceae; genus Rhodococcus; species Rhodococcus sp. 14-2496-1d. The sequence continues at coordinate 177,482 of NZ_NPFV01000027.1, forward strand.
TCCCGGCTGGCGCTTCTCGTTGGCCGTGCGCCGCGCCTGTTGGTGTTCCTGCGTCGCGGTCTTGGGCGGGTCCGTGAGGTAGCGAGCCATACCGGTGGTCGTCGTGTTCGCTTTCATGCGTGTGCTCCTGTCTCGATCTTGTTGTCCGCATACCACTGCAGCGCCGCGTCGGGCGTGTCGACGTGCGCGATCTCGACGCCGTATTGTCCGACGAACTGACTGCGCCACACGTCCTGTTCAAGCGCCTGTGCGTCAGTCCGAATAAGTCGCTCGGGGTACTTGTCGTCGAACCCGTTGTTTTCGACCAGCTCGAGCCACTGCCGAACGCACTGGACCTGCCGCCACCGTTCGACAAGCTTCGGCCACGTCTTGAAGGCCTCGAGTACGTGGGGATGGCCGTTCTCGATCACGGCGTCCGCGTTGTCGACTTCACCGGTCGCATCGACCAGCGTTCGGTATGTGTGTACCGATTCATCGAGGATCGGCGTCGACTCCTCACCGAGAACCTGCTCGAGTTCGTCCCACACCGTCAGTACAGCCTCGCGGTTCGCATCCGCCCAATGTCCACGCATCCGCTCCTCGAACTGTCCATGCCGCGCGATTGGGTGCGACGTCGGAATGGCCGTCCTGTCGAACTCCTGCGCGGCCACCATGATCGACGGCACCTTCGCTTTCGCATCTGCCGCTTCCCATGCCACGGCCAGCAATTCGCCGTCGCGCTGTCCGGCCGCGAGGTTCAGCAGTTCCTCACGTTCCTCGTCGAGCCGGTGCTGCACCTTCTTCGCCGCGGCCGCATTGCGCTTGATGGCCTTGAGCGGCCCTTCGGTCAGTCGCTTTCCGAGCTCGTGATCGAGCGTCGGCGATACCCCGATGCCGCTGGCTCGCTCGCGATCGTGTTCAGCTGCTCGACGATCTGACTCTTCCCTCGCGCGCGTTTGTCGCTCCCGGTGCGCGTGGGCATCAGTGTTGCCGATGATCTCCGATGCCTCGCTGGGTCCGAACCCGCCGGGGTTGGTGTCCCAGTTCGAGCTGTCGATGCCGGTTTCCTGCGTGCTCATTTGGTGTCTCCTTCGTTCGTTGTGCTGCCTGCACCGGTCGATGCAGGGTTGTTCGTTGGTCGGTCGTCGCCGCACGGCGCACCGGCCGGCACCCCACAGTCGGGCACTCGACGTCGAGGATCAGATCGTCGCTCGCGACCTAGATGTCGAACTCGAATCGGACGCCGGGTGCCGGTGGTCGTTTCGCTCTCCGCTGCGCCGTCGCGCTTGCGCGCGGGGTCGAGATTGGGACATCACGCCTCCTCGTTGGTAATCGTTCTCGTTATTCGCGGGTCGGGTCAGGTGGTGACCCGCTTCTTATGGGGGCTTGAGCTGGGGTTTCGTCGAGTTGGGTCGGCTGGGTCACGACGGAGTGCATTCTGCTGCTGTACTGCGCAATAGGGGTATGAATGGCTCCCTAGAACGACACAAAGACCTAAACGACGAAAGACATGACCTACGTGACCCATATGACCCGTTGCCTGTTTTGTCCCTGCTCTGGGTATGTGCAGAGTCGGGTTACGTCGAAATGCAACGTGGGCCACTGGTGACCCACTCACGCCTCGTCACCTGTCGCTCGGTACGCCTCGGCAGCCGAATCGAGGTCGTCGATTTCGCCGCCGGACAACGACAGACGAAGCTCGGATTCGGGTTGTCCAACGCGTCTGTTCGGGTTGCCGTGCCGCCATGTGTCGACCTCGGGGATCACCAGTCTCGGGGGTCGAGCTCCGCACACAGGGGCGATGTACGCGCCGGACTCCTCGTTGGCCGTCAAGCCGTAGACCAGGGTGAACTTCGTCCGCAGGCCGGGAACCCGCCCTCTGCCTTCGGGCCAGCTCGCCGTTACGAACGTCGTCGAGAGTTGACTCTTGAGTGCCTTCTCGCTGGTGATTCCTGCCGCTCGCGCTCCCTCGACCGTCGTCGCGTTAGCGAGATCGACTGCGGCTGTGTATAACTCGCTCAAAGTGAGCGGGCAGTCGCGCACCTCGTCGGTGTCGTCCTCGTTGATCGGCCGCAGATACTGCGAGAAGCTGCCGACGAACGACGATCCTGCCCACGTCTCGGCCGATGCCTGCGCAACCTCGATAGGCACACGGAGTCCGTTCGCTGCGTAGTCGGCGGCAGCGTCGAGCAGGAGGTTGAGGATGCCTGACGCCTCCGGCGCGATGTCGCGGGCGAACAGACCCTCGTCCATATCCTCGGCCTGTCCCGCGCCGTGTCCCCACGGGAACCTGACGACGAGCATTCGACGTCTCAAGCCCGACGACTGCCCACCGAAGTCGAGATCTTCGCTGTTGGTCAGAAACATCAGTTTCGGCGGCGTCACGTCGTAGCCGTCACGGCCCTTGCCCTCGGCGGCTATCGGAGTGTTCCCGGTCCATGCGAGCAGGTATTCCCGGTCAAGACCGGCGCCGGTCGAGAACCCCTCGTCGACGACCGCCAGCTTCGCCCCGGCGCGCGACTCGATGAGGTTGCCGCGGTGCTTGCCACCGGCGTTCCGAGACAGGAATATCGCCGATGGCAGGGGCACGATGAGCGAGCGCCGATCGTCGGCCCGTCCTCGAGCATCCCGCGTGGAGAAGATGAGTTGCGGAATACGCAGAGCGACAGTACCTTTGCCGCCGCCACCCGGTCCGATCGCGACGGCGAAATGGTTCGATTGCTCGGACCAGCTCGGCACCAACGACATGGCGAGGTAGCGCAACCAGAAACGCGCGATTTGTTCACCTGCTACCCGGTCCCGCGAGCCGTCAGGCAGTTTGGGCGACACAGCACCAACGAGGAATGCCCACGTTTTCGGCGCTGTCGCGTCGGGGTCGTATCCGACGTCTGTACGTCGCGTGATTCGTGTCTCGGGGCCGATCGCTGTCAGTTCGCGGGTGCGCAGATCGAGCACGCCGTTCGCTACCGGCAGGCAACCGTCGAGCGCGTCGAAGTCGTCCGATCGGCACCGCACGAGAGGGTGCCCCTTGGCGAGCTCGACCACGTCGCGACGAAGGCGAAGCGAGCCGTCGATCTCGGTGAGCCGCTCGTCGCCGTCCTTGTCCACGACCCGCGCCAGTGCATTTGGACGCCACTCGGTGAACATCTGACCGATCTGAACGCTCTGCTTCGGCAGCGGCGACCAGAGTCCTGTCTCGTCGTCGTGGACGACCCATGTCGCGACGTCTTCGCGGTACAGCGCCTTATCCGTGAGGCAGTGTTCGACGAACGCGTTCGCCAGCGGCTCGTCCAGTGATCGTCCGGCCGGCTCGACTATGACCGGCTCGCGCGACAGCACACGCTCGCGGTCGGCCTCGAACTCGAAATCCAAGATGCTCACTGGTCTACCTCTCGGATTTTGGCGACGGCGCTACGCACGGCCGCGACGAACTCCGCGTGCGCTTCGGTGCCCGACCTCGGGCTGCCTGCCTGTGTGCCGTTGCGGCGCTCATGCATCGTCTGCCGCCACGCGTACTCGATGACCTCGAGCGCGGTGATGACCCCGGTGTCTCCCTCGGCAGCGTTGGCAACCAGCCGATAGACCCGGCGAGTCATGACCTCGTGTGCACTCTCGGTCGACATCTCGACCAGGACGTCGGACAGGACGGAAGCGATCTTGGTCCTCGGCGACCTGCCACCCCGCGGGTCATTGCACCGTTCCAGCCACTCACCGGCTTCGTCGACAGTCGTCGGTTTCGCCCGTCGGCTCGCAGTTGTCTTGTGTCCGAGCTCGGCGACCCACGCGTCGGGCAGCAACGCTGGCTGGACGTCCGGATCGATCCACCGGTACCGCTGTCCGGATGGGTGCAGGCTCGGGGGTGCGACGACATACCCGCGCACCGCGGCTTTGACGTCGAGGCCGGCACCGAGCGAACCGCGGGCGGGGTCGATGTCAGACGGAATAGCGAACCAGTGATGCCACCCGCCGCCACCTGTGTGAGCGCTCAACGTCGGCGGCAGCTCACCGAGCCGGTCGGACAGCGATTGCATCGTCTCCGCGCCGCCACTCCGCGGATCCACGTCGAGCACGACATGCGCCGCCGGAACGACGACGCCGATGTTCGCGTTCGGCGAGAATCCGAACCACCGACGTATCTGGTCGGTGTCGGTGGTCGCATCCTTGAATCCGTTGCGCACTAGCGTCGACGGCCGTTTCTGACCGTGAGCGAGAGGAAGAACTGCCAGGCCCGACTCGGCCAGATCGACCGCTTCCTTACCGTGCGACGGCGCTCTCACGCGACACCCGCTGTCAGTCGTGCGATAGTCGCCTCGAGATCGACCAACTCGACACGCTCGCGGTGAACGCGCTGTCCGGTGAGATCTTCGAGCCCGCAACTGTTGTCGGTGCAGCGCCACCCCTGACCACGGAGAACCTTGCCGTGCGCGACGTTGCCGTAGTCGGGCAACACAATGTAATGGTCGCTGGTGAACTCGATCTCGTACTCGGTCCCAACCCATTCTCCGAGAACAACTTTCCAGGACAAACCTGCGAAGAATGCCTCCATCGACGACGTGATGGTGTTATTGTCTGGAGCAGCGGTTTGATAAGAATTGTGGTGGTGCTTTGCTTCTGCGAAACGGTCCATTCCTCCCGGGTGGGCCGTTTTTGCTTGCGCGGCAACAGTGTTCATTTGCATTCCGTTCGTTTCGAACATTCAGTTTTGATGGTTGTCGCGTGGTGGTGGGTTACTGCTGCCATTCGCTGGCGCGACTGGCCCTGACTGCCCGACAAACGGCGGTCTTTTGGTTTTCGGTGAGCGGTGGCGCTGCGTCGGCGATCTCCTGCGCGTGGGCCTCGATTCGCCGTTCCGTGTCGGTCATCGCGTGACCTTTGTCGGCCGGATGCGAAACGCTTTGCGGATAATTCGAGCCGCGTCGTCGGGAATCGGGGGGAGCGGTAGCGGCGACCCTGCGCGCTGCCTCGCGATTCGCTGCCTCTCATCGTTGGTCATGCTCCGACCTTGCGTGATTCGAGCCAGGTGTCGAGGTCGACGGGGGCAAAGTGAAGGCTGTTTCCGATCTTGTAAGCCGTCAACTCGCCTCGGCGCACGGCGGCAGCTAGGGCCCCGGCACTGACTGATACGCCGCGTGTGAGCCGCAGGTATTCAGCGGCAACGTTCGCGCTGGAGGCGCTTGCAATCTCGTAAAACACCTTGATGTGCTGCTCTTCGGGAACGTTGTCTCCCTTGTTGAATCGACGGAAGTACTCCGTCGACAGCATCTCGGAAATGGTTTCAGCGATTGTCGGCTTCTCGGGCATGTCAACTCGTCTCGGTGCGGGACAGCGTTTCTGTTGTTTCGCTGCACTTGATTCGCCCAAGGTACTTCGAGGAACACGGGTCCGCAACTAGTCGGATCACGAAAAGCGTTGTGCGAGAACGCATCGAGACGCAAGGCTTACAACGGTCGGGCGGTCAGTGCCACTCGATCCGCACCAGATCCTCGTTGAAATAGCCGCCCTCCGGTGCGCGGCTATTGCCAGGCAACAGAGTCACAGTCGCCATGGCGTCGACGATGCGCGCGCGGACGTCCAGGTTGAGCTCGTTTGCCCAACGTTCGGCGATGTTCTCGGACAGGACGATGTCGGCGAGGTCGCCGCTCGCGCGAACTCGTGAGAGCTCGCTGTCGATCGAGTCTCGCTCCGTGGTGAGCCGAGCTGTGATGGTGCGCAATTGGTCGGACGTGATCGAGCCAGTCGCAAACATGTCGGCGACCTCGGTCAGGCGACCGCCGAGTACGTCACGCTTGAGCCGAAGTTCGTCGACGTCGACGCCGTCGGGCACGAACAGTTTGACGGCCTCTGGTTGCTGTAGCCGCTCGACAATGGCGGTTTCGACGAACAGGTCTGTCGCCTCGGCTCTGCGGCTCGAGTGCTCGCCTTGCCCTGGGTTGGCGGTTGCCCATCGGCACCGATAAACGGTGCGCCGCTGACCTTTTGCCGTTCGTCCAGTACCTGAGGATCGCATCGTCGAACCGCAGATGCACCGGTAGACGCCGCTACCGAGCCATTGCCGTTCACGCTTGAGCGTCGTCCGGCGGGAGGAATCGTTCAGAACCGATCGGACTGCGCGCAGCTCTTCCTCCGAAACCAACGGGGGCCATTGAGCCTTGCCGTCGAGCAGTACTCCGTGCCGTTCGATCCGCGCCGCGTTGCGCCACCGGATGAGAAGACCGCGTAGGCCTGTCACGGTGAAGGGTTTGCCGAGCGAGGTGTTGATCGAGGCCGCGGCCCACTCGCGGACGATCGAGCGCAGTGACGCTCCCGCGAGCACGCGCCGGGTCGCATCGCGAATCAGTTCGGCTTCGGATTCGCGGATCACCATTCCACCCGGCTCGTACCCGAACGGCCGAGGACCGCCGCGGTACTTCCCTGTGGCGGCTGCGTCGAGCTTCTGCCGCTGGATCCGTTCGCGCGTCTGCTCGATCTCATTGTTCGCGATCACCCCGGCGAGCAAAGCATTGGTTCGGCCGGTGGCCGAAGACAGGTCGATGTGGCCCGAGCGAACGCTGCGCACTTCGACGGACTTACGTTGGCAAAGCTCGACGAAGGGGAGAAGGTCAGCCAACCGACGGTGTAGACGGTCGGTGTGCCAACACAGCACGGCGTCAGCCGAACCGTCCTCGAGGGACCGAAGTAGCGATTCGTAGCCGGGACGTCGCTTACCCGATGCGGCCGAGATGTCGTTGTCCGTCTCGACTCGCACTACTTTCCATCCGAGCTGTTCGGCGAGGTTCATGCAGTCCTGGCGCTGTCGTTCGACGCCTAAAGCCGTGCCGTCCCGATCCTGAGAAATGCGACAGTAGACTAGGGCCTGACGTGCACTTGCTCCACCCATATCGCTCATAGCTCAGGAGTGTCCCATTACAAGCTTCGCCGACACGACGTTCACCGATCCGTCCAGGATCAGGAACTTCTGCATCATCGCCCACATCGACCACGGCAAGTCGACGCTGGCCGACCGGATGTTGCAGCTCACGGGCGTCGTCGACGACCGGTCGATGCGCGCTCAGTACCTCGACCGGATGGATATCGAGCGCGAGCGCGGCATCACCATCAAGGCGCAGAACGTCCGGCTCCCATGGGTCGTCGACGGTGAGGAGTTCGTGCTGCACCTCATCGACACGCCAGGCCACGTCGACTTCACCTACGAGGTGTCGCGCGCACTCGAGGCCTGCGAGGGTGCGGTGTTGCTCGTCGACGCCGCGCAGGGCATCGAGGCGCAGACGCTCGCGAACCTGTACCTGGCCCTGGACAAAGAGCTCACCATCATTCCGGTGCTCAACAAGATCGACCTGCCCGCTGCCGACCCGGATCGCTACGCCGCCGAGATCGCCCACATCATCGGCTGCGAGGCCGACGATGTGCTGCGCGTGTCCGGCAAGACCGGTGTGGGCGTGGAGGAACTGCTGAACGAGGTCGTCAAGCTGGTTCCGGCCCCGGTCGGCAATCCCGACGGCCCGGCCCGCGCGATGATCTTCGACTCGGTCTACGACACCTACCGCGGCGTCGTCACCTACGTCCGCGTCGTCGACGGTGCGCTGAACCCGCGCGAGAAGGTCACGATGATGTCGACCGGCTCGACGCACGAGCTGCTCGAGGTCGGGATCGTCTCTCCCGATCCGAAGGCCACCAAGGGCCTCGGCGTCGGCGAAGTGGGCTACCTCATCACCGGTGTGAAGGACGTCCGCCAGTCCAAGGTCGGCGATACCGTCACCACCTTCCGCAAGGGCGCGACCGAGCCGCTGACCGGCTACCGCGAACCCCGTCCGATGGTGTACTCGGGCCTCTACCCGCTCGACGGCTCGGATTACCCCGACCTGCGCGACGCACTCGAGAAGCTGCAACTCAACGACGCGGCCCTGACCTACGAGCCGGAGACCTCCGTCGCGCTGGGATTCGGCTTCCGCTGCGGCTTCCTCGGTCTGCTGCACATGGAGATCACCCGCGAGCGGCTCGAGCGGGAGTTCAACCTGGACCTGATCTCGACCTCGCCGAACGTGGTCTACCGCGTCGAAATGGAAGACGGTGCCGAACACATCGTCACCAACCCGTCGTACTGGCCCGAGGGCAAGGCGCGGGAAGTGTTCGAGCCGATGGTCAAGTGCACCATCATCTCGCCGAGCGAGTTCATCGGCTCCATCATGGAACTCTGCCAGGGACGACGCGGAGAACTCGGCGGTATGGACTACCTGTCCGAGACCCGAGTCGAGCTGCGCTACACGATCCCCATGGCGGAGATCATCTTCGACTTCTTCGACATCCTGAAGTCCCGGACGCGTGGATACGCCAGCCTCGACTACGAGGAGATCGGCGAGCAGAGCGGCGCGCTGGTGAAAGTCGACATCCTGCTGCAGGGTGAAGCTGTCGATGCGTTCTCGGCAATCGTGCACAAGGACGCTGCTGCCGCCTACGGCAACAAGATGACCACCAAGCTCAAGGAACTCATTCCGCGTCAGCAGTTCGAGGTTCCGATCCAGGCCGCCATCGGCTCTCGCATCATCGCCCGCGAGAACATCCGCGCGATCCGCAAGGACGTGCTGGCCAAGTGCTACGGCGGCGACATCAGCCGTAAGCGCAAGCTGCTCGAGAAGCAGAAGGAAGGCAAGAAGCGGATGAAGACGATCGGTCGCGTCGAGGTGCCGCAGGAAGCCTTCGTCGCCGCTCTGTCCTCGGAATCCTCGTCGGACAAGCCGAAGAAGTAGAGCAGCTCCCGGTTGCCGGCAGCGACCTCACACCCTTTCTGTCGACTGCGCGCCCCCGCTCACCTCGGAGCAGGGGCGCGCAGTTGTCAGCAGGGACGCGCGGTCCCCACCCAATCCGGTCACGAACGGCGCGCGAGTACATTTCGAAACTGTGACGACCCCGATTCTGAAGCAGCTACGTGTTCCCGTCGTCGGTGCGCCGATGGCAGGCGGCCCGAGTACTCCCGAACTCGCCCGTGCAGTCTCGGAGGCGGGTGGGCTCGGCATGATCGCCGGTGCGTTGCTGACGCCCGACGCCTTTGCGGCGCAGATCGATTCGGTCCGCGATCTGCTGTTCGGAGTCAATCTCTTCCTGCCCGAGGAGCCATCGGGTGCGGACGTGAAGTCCTACGCCGAGCACCTCGCGTCCTGGTTCGAGCGTTTCGACGCGGAGCCGGGAGAGCTGGTCCGACGCGACGACTTCTACGCCGAGAAGTTCGCCTGGTTGCTCGCGCACCCGGTACCGCTGGTGTCGAGCACGTTCGCGACGTTCGACGCGGACGAAGTCGCGCAACTGCACGCCGTAGGAACGGAGGTGTGGGCCACCGTCGCCACCCCGTCGGACGCATCGGTGGCCACCGCCAACGGTGTGGACGCTCTCGTGGTGCAGGGACCCGAAGCGGGCGGGCATCGCGGCACCTTCGACGGCTCGGCCCCCGACGAGCCGCTGACCGAACTGCTGACCGCGGTGCGTGAGATATCCGATCTACCGCGAATCGCCGCCGGCGGACTGATGGACGGCAACGACATTGCGCCACTGCTCGATTCGGGTGCCGCACATGCCGCGCAGCTCGGAACCGCGTTTCTGAACACACCCGAGGCCGGCACCAAGCCGGTGCATCGACAGCAACTGACGGTCGCTTCCGACACTGCAGTGACCAGAGCGTTCTCCGGCCGACCTGCGCGGGGGTTGGTGAACGAGTTCATGCGCGAGAACTCCGAGGCCGCACCACTGGCGTATCCCGATCTGCACTACCTGACCGCGCCGATGCGGGCGAAGGCCGCGGCTGCGGGTGATCCGTCCGGACTCTCGATGTGGGCCGGCACCGGTTTTCGCCGGGCACAGGCGAAGCCCGCGGCCGAGCTGATCGCCGAATGGGCGAGGCAACTCGGCCGCTGAGCCCTCCCACTCAGGGGTTGGAGTGGGCGGGCTGGAAGTGCCCTGCCACCTGAGCTTCCTCGGCGCGGATGACGTGCACCACCGCGTTGATCAACGCGAGATGGGTGAACGCCTGCGGGAAGTTGCCGAGATGACGGCCGGTGCGATGGTCGATCTCCTCGGCGTAGAGCTTGAGTGGGCTCGCATACCCGAGCAGACGCTCGCAGAGGTGCTTGGCGCGAGGAAGTTCGCCGATCTCGACCAGCGCCGACACGAGCCAGAAGGAGCAGATCGTGAACGTCCCTTCCTCGCCCGCCAGACCGTCGTCGGTGGTGTCGGTTCGGTAGCGCAGGACCAGGCCGTCCTCGGTCAACTCGTCGGCGATGGCCAGCACCGTCGCACGAATGCGTTCGTCCTCGGCAGGCAGGAACCGAAGCAGCGGTGCCAGCAGCAGTGACGCATCCAGCGACGGGTCACCGTAGCGCTGAGTGAGAACACCCCGAGAGTCGGTGCCGTTCTCGAGAATGTCCGCCTTGATCTCGTCGGCGATCTCGTTCCACTTGGCCGAATACTCCGTCTCGCCGTGGATGTCGGCGAGCTTGGCACCTCGGTCGAGCGCAACCCAGCACATGAGCTTCGACGAGGTGAAGTGCTGGGGTTCACCGCGCACCTCCCAGATGCCGCGATCGGGCTTGCGCCAGTTGGCGATCGCCTCCTCCACCTGCCGCCTGAGCAGGGGCCACAGGAATTCGGGGACGTGCTCGCGCGACTTGACATGCAGGTACACCGAATCGAGCATCGTGCCCCAGATGTCGTGCTGCTCCTGGTCGTAGGCTCCGTTGCCGATACGTACCGGACGTGCGCCGTCGTATCCGGACAGGTGCGGCAGCTCGCTCTCGTCGAGCGTTTTCTCGCCACCGATGCCGTACATGACCTGGAGGGGATTGACCTCGCCGTTCGCCGTTGTCGCCACGTCGGACATGAACGCGAAGAAGTCGTTGGCCTCGCGGTCGAGTCCGAGTGTGTACAGGCCCCACAGCGCGAACGTCGAATCACGCACCCAGGTGTAGCGATAGTCCCAGTTACGTTCTCCACCAGGGGTTTCCGGAAGCGACGTGGTCGACGCAGCCAGCAGGGCACCGGTGGGGGCGTAGGTCAGACCCTTGAGTGTCAGGGCGCTGCGCTGCAGGTAGCCTCGCCACGGGTGATCGGGGAATCGGCCGATCGTGATCCACTGCCGCCAGCATTCGGAGGTGCGCCACATCTTGTCCGCGGCTTCGTCGAACGTCTGCGGCGCAGGCAGATCCGACCACGAGAGAGCAACGAAGACGTTGTCGCCCTCGGTCATTCGGGTGCGGGCGCGGGCTTCGCGTCCTTCGATGCCGATGCGGAGGTTGGTGGTCAGCTTCAACGTGGGCTGATCACCGCCCGCGCTGGCCTCGCAGGTGGCGGTGGTTTCCTCGTACACCTTGCCGGTGTACTCCCACTTCGCGGGCGCGCGGTGGTAGTCGAAGGCCGGCTCGCAGCTCATCTCGAGTTCGACCGTTCCGCTGACGCACTTGATGGTGCGCAGCAGGATGTGTTCGGCGTCCCAGTCGCTCGGTGCGCGCTTGTGAGTACGAGAGCGCTGGTCGGTGTTGTGCCACGGTCCCATGACGAGTGCATCGCGCACCACGAGCCAGCCGGTTTCGGTCTGCCACGTCGTCTCGACGATCAGGCCACCGGGCAGGTATCGCCGCGCTGCGGGCACCGATTGACCGTACGGCCCGACCCGGAAGTGTCCCGCGCTGCGATCGAGGACCGCGCCGAAGATACTGGGGGAGTCAGGGCGAGGCACGCACATCCACTCGACCGATCCGTTGCGAGCGATCAGACAGGTCGTCTCGCAGTCCGAGAGAAACGCGTAGTCGTCGATCGGCGGAAAGGCACTGCGATAGGACGTCAGGGTGGACACCGGTGCGTCGGTGCTGCCCAACGCTCCCTGAACTTCGACCCCGCCCAGACCTGGATGCCCCGACCCCATGGCGGGCTCGTCGGCCACCGGGGGCACTGGCGAAACATCTTCGTATGCCGTCATGGCGTAATCATCGACCGATCCACGGCATGCGTCCACTGCTGGTCGTCGGTCGGCGTGGCGTGAGAGCGGAACGAGCTGGTTTAAGCTGCGAGGGTGGAATCGATCGCACGCTGGTGGGACGGCGTCGAACTGTGGGTGACGGGTTTGCCGTTCGTGCCACAGTCGATAGTCGTGCTGCTGGTCATCGTGCCTACCGCGTTCCTGCTGGCACGTGTCTTCGATCGCGTGCTCGCGGTGGTTCTGCACCTGCTCGGGCGTGATGCACGGGCTGCTCGCGACGCGGAGCTGACGGGTGCGACCACCACTACGACGAAGGATGGACAGTAATGCCTCGGTCTCGGGTCACGTTGGCGCTCATCGCGCTCCTGGTGCTGGTTGTCATCGCCTGGTTGCTGACTCGCTAGCCGATTAGAGTCGGTCCGGATCCTCTGCTAGATTCCTGACCGTGTCTTCTGCCGCCGAGTACCGCGTCCGCCATCAGTTGGCGTTGATTGCTGTCGGCATCCTGGCAGTCGCCGATATCGACTGTTGTTGATTTCTTCCTTCGTCGAATCGGTTCCGTCGATCCGTTGCCCGCGCGCCTGCATCTCGCGGTCGGGTTCGTGGCGAACCCTCTGTGGTTCACGGTGATCTCGCGATGGCACGCGGACACGGTGGTGCTCCGGTTCGACTTCGGCCATGTCGACTTCTGCCCAGCTCGCATTCACTGCACATCATCACGAAAGGTCCTCTCTCGATGAGGCACAACTCTCGCTACCTACTGACCACCTTCGCGGCCGTGGGAACCCTTCTCCTCACTGCATGCGGGGGTGGATCGAGTGACGTCGTCGGCGGTGAGCCGGACACCGCCAGCGGTCCCGCATTGACTCTCGTAGGGTACGCCGTACCCAAGAACGGTTGGGACGCAATCGGTCCGGCGTTCGCAGCCACCGAGGACGGCGAGGGCACGGCGATCAACGCCGACTACGGCGCATCGGGTAATCAGTCTCGCAAGGTCGCCGACGGCGCACCCGCCGATATCGTCAATTTCTCGGTCGAACCCGACATCACCCGTCTGGTGCAGGCGGGCAAGGTCGACGAGGACTGGAACCAGAATGCCTACGGCGGAGTGCCGTTCGGCTCCGTGGTGACCATCGTCGTGCGCGAGGGCAACCCCAAGAACATTCGTACCTGGGACGATCTGATCAAGCCCGACGTTCAGGTGATCAGCCCCAGCCCACTCAGCTCGGGCTCGGCCAAGTGGAACCTGCTCGCCCCGTACGCGGCGAAGAGCAACGGCGGCCAGGACAGGCAGGCCGGTCTCGATTTCGTTCGCACCCTCGTCGCCGATCACTTCCCCGTTCAGCCCGAATCCGGCCGCGCCGCAACCGAAGCCTTCCTGCAGGGCCAGGGTGATGCGTTGCTCAGCTACGAAAACGAGGCGCTGCTCATCGAGGAGCAGGGACAGAACGTCGAGCACGTGGACGTTCCCGTCACGTTCCGTATCGACAATCCAGTGGCCGTGATCAACAGCAGTGCCAACCTCGACCGCGCCAATGCGCTGAACGATTTCATCTACACCGACGAGGGGCAGAAGATCTGGGCGGAGTCGGGCTTCCGACCGACGAACCCCGACATCGCGTCGGAGTACTCCGACAAGTTCTTCACCCCCGAACAGCTCTACACCATCGATGATCTCGGTGGTTGGACCCAGGTGGATGCCGATCTGTTCGGTGACAGCGGTGCGATCACGACGATCTATCAGGAAAGTACTCGGTAGCGATCGATGTCATCTTCGACCACCGAAGCCGCAGCTGCGGCTTCGACCGTCTCGCCCGGCACGAGACCACGGTTTCGTGCCGGGCGGGAAGGCCGAAAGTTCAGGGGTCCGGGATCGGTGGGGCCGTTCGGCCTCGGAGTCGCCGTGTTGTGGCTCAGCGTGATCGTGCTGCTTCCGTTGGCAGCATTGACGGTTCAGTCGTTCGACGGCGGTCTGGCCGGCTTCTGGGATGCGGTCACCGTGCCGCGTGCACTGGCCACGTTCAAGGTCACCCTCCTGGTGTCCGTGGCGGCGGCGGTGATCAATCTGTTCCTGGGAACCCTCATCGCGTGGGTCCTGGTGCGGGACGAATTCCCGGGTAAGCGATTCGTCAACGCCCTGATCGATCTGCCGTTCGCGCTGCCGACCATCGTGGCCAGCCTGGTGTTGCTGTCTCTCTACGGACCGGCGAGTCCGATCGGATTGGTGTTCAACGCAACCAAGCCCGCGGTGATCGTCGCGCTGCTGTTCGTCACGTTGCCGTTCGTGGTGCGTGCGGTGCAACCGGTCCTGATCGAGCTGGACAAGGACGTCGAGGAGGCGGCCGCCTCACTGGGTGCGAACAACTGGACCATCTTCCGACGCATCGTGCTGCCGGTGCTGTTGCCCGCCGTGCTGTCGGGAGGAGGTCTCGCGTTCGCCCGCGCGATCGGCGAATTCGGATCGGTGGTGCTCATCGGAGGCAACATCCCGAACGACACGCAGGTGGCGTCGCAGTACATCCGCGAACTCATCGAATACGACCGGCCCACCGATGCCGCCGCGATCTCGGTGGTGCTGTTGGCGATCGCGTTCGCAGTGTTGTTCGTACTTCGCGTGGTGGGCAATCGCCTGGCCCGACGTGAGGAGCAGATCTCGTGAAAATCGGCCTGCCGATCAAATTGACGCTGCGCACCGTGGCTCTGCTCTACCTCGCCGTTCTGGTGCTGTTCCCCCTCGGGGCAATTCTCTATCGCACCTTCGAGAACGGCGTGGTGACGTTCTTCGAGCAGATCACCACGCCCGCAGCTCAATCCGCCCTGCAGTTGTCTCTGCTCATCGTCGCGATAGTGGTTCCGATCAACATCGTGTTCGGCGTCATCACTGCATTGGCGCTCGTGCGAGGACGGTTCCGCGGCAAGGGCGTACTCGAAGCCGTCGTCGATCTGCCGTTCGCGGTGTCGCCGATCATCACGGGCGTTGCGCTGATCCTGTTGTGGGGAGCCAACGGATGGTTCGGTGGCGTCGAGAGCCTCGGCTTCAAGGTCATCTTCGCACTTCCAGGCATGGTCATCGCGACGATCTTCGTCACGCTTCCGTTCGTCGTGCGCGAGGTCGAACCCGTGCTCTACGAAATCGGTGAGGAGCAGGAAGAGGCCGCCTCGACGCTGGGTGCGTCGTCGTGGCAGACGTTCTGGCGCATCACTCTTCCGGCGATCCGGTGGGGCCTGACCTACGGTGTCGTACTCACCGTCGCGCGTTCGCTCGGCGAGTTCGGTGCCGTCATCATGGTCTCGACCAACCTGCCCGGCATCTCTCAAACACTGACGCTGCTGGTCAATTCACGATACGAGGACTTCAACCAACAGGGCGCGTACGCCGCGTCCACACTGCTCATGGCGATCGCCGTCATCGTGCTGCTGTTGATGACTGCCCTCGACAAGAAGAGGACGAAACAATGACCGAGGCATCCCCCGAGATCGAGATCTCCGTCGTTGGCGGCAACAAGCACTACGGCGATTTCGCCGCGCTCGACAACGTCAGCATCGACATTCCCAAGGGGTCGCTGACGGCGCTGCTCGGCCCCAGTGGTTCGGGCAAGTCCACTCTGCTTCGCTCCATCGCCGGACTCGAGCAGCTCGACTCCGGTCGAGTGGTGCTCGCAGGCCAGGATGTGACGTGGGTGAGTCCGCAGCGCCGCGAGATCGGATTCGTCTTCCAGCACTACGCGGCGTTCAAACACCTGACGGTGCGTGACAACGTCGCGTTCGGCCTTCAGATTCGCAAGCGGCCCAAGGCCGAGATCGCCAAAAAGGTCGACGAGTTGCTCGAGATCGTCGGGCTGGCCGGTTTCCAGACCCGCTACCCGGCGCAGCTGTCCGGTGGACAACGCCAGCGCATGGCACTGGCTCGCGCTCTCGCCGTCGACCCGCAGGTGCTGCTGCTCGACGAGCCCTTCGGCGCGCTCGACGCGAAGGTGCGTGCCGATCTGCGGACGTGGCTGCGTCGGCTGCACGACGAGGTCCACGTCACCACCGTGCTGGTGACCCACGATCAGGAGGAGGCGCTCGACGTCGCCGATCGGATCGCGGTGCTCAACAAGGGCAGAATCGAACAGGTCGGCACTCCGGAGGATCTCTACGATCGCCCGGCCAACAACTTCGTGATGTCGTTCCTCGGTCAGGTGGCCAGACTGAACGGACTTCTGGTGCGGCCGCACGACATTCGCGTCGGACGCGACCCGTCGTTGGCGCAGGCTCAGGCGAGCGGGACGGCCGAATCGGCCGGTGTGACGCGTGCCGTCGTCGAGCGGGTGGTGCACCTCGGCTTCGAGGTGAAGGTCGAATTGAAGAACGCGGCAACCGGTGAACTGTTCGCGGCCCAGATCACTCGCGGAGACAGCGAGGCTCTCGGCCTTCGCGAGGGCGAGACCGTCTACGTACGAGCCACCCGCGTGCCCACGATCGCCGACGCCACCGACTCGCGTGCGACGGTGGAGTCGTAGCGGCGCGACGCCAGTTCGGCCACGGCCGGGTGCGCGCCGATGACCTCGGCGTGCACCACGTTCGGTAGGCCTGCCACCGACGCTTCGATCCGGTCGGTGAGCAGTCCCGGGGCCAGGAACCAGGGTGCCACGACGATGCGGTCGGCTCCCAGTGCGCGCAGCTGTGCGATCGCGTCGGTGGGGGACGGGGAGACCGACGTGGCGAAGCAGGTCACGGCTCCGGCCCAGTGCGTTCCGGCGAGCAGCTTCTGTGCGATCACACGGGTGCGTTGATTCGCCGGTGCCACCGAGGAGCCGACGGCGGCCAGAGCGATGCCGACCGTCGAATCGGAGACTTCGACGCCGGTATCGGCGATCCGATCACGGACCGCCTCGATGAGGAGTCGGTCGTCTCCCAGAACGTCGGCCTGCCTGATCGACACGAGAGGGTGTCGCGTCCTCGCTGAGTCCAACAGCTCGGGCAGATCGACTTTCGCGTGGAAAGCCTTGCCCAGCAACATCGGAACGGCGACGATACGGCTGTGACCGGCAGCGGCCAGGTCGTCGACCACTTGATCGACGCGGGGCTCGGAAAGATCGAGAAACGCGACACGCACGTCCAGGTCCGGTCGCCGCCGACGCAGGACGTCGACGGCGCGGTGGACCGCTGCGCTCGAGCGCGGGTCACGGCTGCCGTGGGCAACCGCGATCAGTGCGCTCACGCCGGAACTGCCGACCCCAGCTCGACGGCAGCCAGAGCGTTACCCACGAGTCCGGCAGCCAACGTGTTGCCACCGGCCGGATCGATCAGCAGGAAGCTGCCCGTGTGCCTGTTGACGGCGTAGTCGTCCGCCACGATCGGCTCGGCGACGCGCACGGAGATGCGGCCGATCTCGTTGAGCTCCAACGACTCCGGTCCTTCGTGAGCGATGAGCTCCTGCTCGTCGAACCGTTCGACCAGTGTTCCGACGATGGCCTGGGTGGTGCGAGTGCCGTGCTTGAGCAACAGACGAGCACCCGGGCGAAGCGGCTTCTCGGCGAGCCAGCACACAGTGGCCTCGAAGTCGCCGATCGGCTCGGGCGCATCCTGCGGTGAGGCGATGGTGTCGCCGCGGGAGACGTCGACGTCGTCGGCCAGGACGAGGGTGACGCTGCGTCCGGCATGAGCGGTACGCAACTCGCCGTCGGCGGTGTCGATGCGCTCGACTGTGGTTCGGGTGCCGGAGGGCAGGATGACGACCTCGTCGCCGACGTCGACGGAGCCCGCTGCGACCTGCCCTGCGTATCCGCGATAATCCGGGAATTCCGCGGTGCGGGGCCGGATCACGTATTGCACGGGGAAACGTAGACCGACCCGGTGCGGTTCGGCATCGACCGGAACCGACTCGAGGTGCTCGATGAGGGTCGGACCGTCGTAGTACGGGGTCTTGTCGGACTTCACCGCGACGTTGTCGCCGTGCAGTGCGGACACCGGGATCTCGATGACGTCCTCGCTGGACCACCCGAGCGAGGAGGTCAGCGAGTTGAACTCGGCCGAGATCTCGGCGAACACGGTTGCCGGGTCCTCGACCAGATCGATCTTGTTGACCGCGAGCACCAGGCGCGGAACGCCGAGCAGGGCGAGAACCGCTGCGTGCCTACGAGTCTGGGTGATGACACCCTTTCGGGCATCGACCAGAAGGATGACCAGCTGAGCCGTCGACGCGCCGGAGACGGTGTTGCGGGTGTACTGCACGTGGCCGGGGGTATCGGCGAGCACGAAGGAGCGGTGCGGCGTCGCGAAGTAGCGGTAGGCGACGTCGATGGTGATGCCCTGTTCGCGCTCGGCGCGTAGGCCGTCGACGAGCAGCGACAGGTCCGGTGTCGCCAGTCCCTTGTCCACCGAGGCCCGTGTGACGGCATCGATCTGGTCTGCCAGAACGGATTTGGTGTCGTACAACAGCCGTCCGACGAGGGTCGACTTACCGTCGTCGACGCTACCTGCGGTGGCGAGGCGAAGAAGTTGCGTTCCCGTGCTGCTCATCAGAAGTATCCTTCTCGTTTGCGATCTTCCATGGCAGCCTCGGAGACGCGGTCGTCTCCGCGGGTGGCTCCGCGTTCGGTCAGTCGTGACGCCGCTACTTCGGCGAGGATTGCCTGGTTGTCGGCGGCCTCGGACAGCACGGCACCGGTGGTGGATCCGTCGCCGACGGTGCGGTAGCGCACCGACAGGGTCTGCAGCTCTTCGCCCTCGGCCGGTCCGCCCCAGACGCCGGGCGTCATCCACATGCCGTCGCGCTGATACACCGGGCGCTGGTGGGCGTAGTAGATGCTGGCCAACTCCACATCGTCACGGGCGATGTAGCGCCAGATATCGAGTTCGGTGAAGTTGCTGAGCGGGAACACACGCACCTGCTCGCCGGGAGAGTGCTTGCCGTTGTACAGGTTCCACAGTTCGGGGCGCTGCTTCTTGGGCTCCCATTGGCCGAATGCGTTGCGCAGCGAGAAGATTCGTTCCTTGGCGCGGGCGCGTTCCTCGTCGCGTCGAGCACCACCGAACACGGCATCGAACCGGTTCTCGGAGATCGCGTCGAGAAGAGGCACGGTCTGCAGCGGGTTGCGGATGCCGTCGGGACGCTCGGTGAGGCGTCCGTCGGCGAGGTACTCCTCGACGCTGGCCACGTGCAGGCGCAGGTTGTACTTGGCGACCACGTGATCGCGGAAGTCCAGCACCTCCTGCAGGTTGTGGCCGGTGTCGACGTGGAGCAGCGCGAACGGCAGGGGAGCGGGCCAGAACGCCTTGATCGCCAGGTGCAGCAGAACGGTCGAGTCCTTGCCGCCGGAGAACAGGATGACGGGGCGCTCGAACTCGCCCGCCACCTCGCGGAAGATGTGGATGGCCTCGGATTCGAGTGCGTCGAGGGTGTCGAACCGATCTGCATCGAGATGGGTTCGACCGACGGTTGCCGAGGTGAGGTCGAGTGTCATGAGGCGTGCAACCCACATTCGGTCTTGGCCTTGCCGGCCCAACGACCGCTGCGCGGGTCGGCTCCGGGGGCAGGTTTGACGGTGCACGGTGCGCACCCGATGGACGGATAGCCCTCGTCGACGAGGGGATTGACCAGAATCGAATGCTCGTCGATGTAGGCCTGCATCTGCTCGTCCGACCATGGTGCGATCGGGTTGATCTTGACCAGGCCGAAGGCGTCGTCGAACGAGATCAGCGGAGCGTTGGCACGGGTGGGGGCCTCCACTCGCCGGATACCGGTGACCCAGGCGCTGTAGTTCGCCAGTTCCTTCTTCAAGGGTGCGACCTTGCGCATCGCGCAGCACCGGTTGGGCTCGCGGGCGAACAGGTCCTTGCCCTCGATCGAATCCTGTTCGGCGACAGTCTTCTCGGCGCGGGCATTGACGACGTTGACGCCGTAGACGGCCTCGACGGCGTCGCGCGTTCCGATGGTCTCGGCGAAGTGGTAGCCGGTGTCGAGGAACAGCACGTCCACACCCGGGTGAACCTGTGCAGCGAGGTGAACGAGAACCCCGTCCTGCATGTTGGAGGCAACGATGAAGTCGCTACCGAAGGTGTCCTCGGTCCACTGCAGCAGCTCCAGTGGGCTCGCCCCGTCGAGTTCGCGGGCACCGCGCTCGGCGATGTCCTTCAGTTCCCCCACCGTCAAATTCAGCCTGGTACTCATCGCAAATCCGCCTCGTCTGCTCGCACGGCCCACTGAGCGAACCGTTCGCCGTCCTCGCGGTGCTTGTCGAAATTGCGCACCACTCTGTCGATGTAATCTCCCAGCTCGGAGCTGTTCACCTTGTGCTGGCGCAACTTTCGGCCGAACGCACTGTCCAGACCGAGGCTGCCTCCGAGATGAACCTGGAAACCCTCGATCTGATTCCCGGCTCCGTCGTCGACCAACTGCCCCTTGAAGCCGATGTCCGCGATCTGCGACCGCGCGCACGAGTTGGGGCAGCCGTTGATGTTGATCGTGATCGGAACGTCGAGTCGACTGTTGATATCGGACAGGCGCTCTTCGAGCTCCGGCACCAGAACCTGTGAACGCTTGCGGGTTTCGGCGAACGAGAGCTTGCAGAACTCGATGCCGCTGCAGGCCATCAGGTTCTTGCGCCAGTGCGACGGCCGGGCGGGAAGGCCCAGCGCATCGAGATCGGAGATCAGCTGTTCGAGCGTCTCGTCGGGAACGTCGAGCACGATCAGCTTCTGGTACGGCGTGAATCGCACGCGATCCGATCCGGCCTTCTCGGCGGCGTCGGCGACGGCGGCGAGGACAGTGCCCGAGACACGGCCCGCGATGGGTGCCACGCCGACGGCGTTGAGGCCGTTCTTGAGCTTCTGGATGCCGACGTGGTCGCGGGGCCGAGCGGGCTTCTCGGGAGCCGGGCCGTCGATGAGCTTGCGGTGCAGGTACTCGTCTTCGAGGACCTGGCGGAACTTCTCGATGCCCCAGTCCTTGATGAGGAACTTCAGGCGCGCCTTGGTGCGAAGCCGGCGGTATCCGTAGTCGCGGAAGATCGAGACGACGCCCTCCCACACATCGGGAACGTCCTCGATCGGGACCCAGACGCCGACGCGCTGCGCGAGCATGGGGTTGGTGGACAGTCCGCCGCCGACCCACAGGTCCAGACCCGGTCCGTGCTCGGGATGCACCACGCCGACGAAGGCGCAGTCGTTGATCTCGTGCACCACGTCCTGCAGGCCGGAGATCGCCGTCTTGAACTTACGCGGCAGATTGGAGTACTCGGGATTGCCGATGTAGCGCTCGACGATCTCGTCGATGGCGGAGGTGGGGTCGAGGACCTCGTCGACGGCCTCGCCTGCGAGCGGTGAGCCGAGAACGACACGGGGGCAGTCGCCGCACGCTTCGGTGGTCTTCAGGCCGACCGCTTCGATTCGACGCCAGATCTCGGGGACGTTCTCCACCTCGATCCAGTGGAACTGCACGTTCTCCCGATCGGAGAGGTCGGCGGTGTCGCGGCCGAAGTCCTGGGAGATCTGCGCCAGTGTGCGAAGCTGCTCGAGATTCAACGCGCCCGCGTCGCAGCGAATGCGCATCATGAAGTACTTGGCCTCGAGCAGATCGATGTTGTCGTCACCGGTGAACGTGCCGTCGTAGCCCTGTTCGCGCTGGGTGTAGAGGCCCCACCACCGGAAACGGCCGCGAAGATCGCCCTTGTCGATGCTGTCGAAACCCTGCTTGGAGTAGATGTTCTCGATGCGGGCACGCACGTTGAGCGGGTTGTCGTCCTTCTTGGACTGCTCGTTGGCGTTCAGCGGCTCCCGGTAACCCAGTGCCCACTGGCCCTCGGCCCGACGCTTGGTCGGCCGCGGCGTGCGCTCCCGTGGTGTGGCGGGGACAGCGTCGGTGGTCGCGTCGCTGGTCGACGACATGCATTGCTCCTGCATCTTTGTGCTGGCCGGTAACCGGGACGAAACCGCGGACATCTGCGCTTTCGACGACAGCGGGAAACCGGTGGATCGAATGGACGTGCTCGAAGGAGGGCTGGTCAGCAGCCCGTCGTGTGTCGACACGACGCGCTGCAGACACGGCCGAGATCGACGTGGCGGCGCGCCACGAGTCGAATTCCTGAGTCGGTCACGGGAGCCATTGTGCCACGTCATCGCGGCGACGGACGACGGCGGCAGCTATTTACCCCGATTTCGGGGTAAATAGGCTGGCAGGGCGAGTGGGATCGGGTGGGCCTGGACTCTGGGACACTGGAGGGCGTGAATACCGTCCTACCCGTCCCGTCCACCTTCGAGCTGCCGACCGAGGCATTCGACGGGGTGGGGGACCGCGCATTCGGGATCTACGTGCACGTCCCGTTCTGCGCCACCCGATGTGGGTACTGCGACTTCAACACCTACACGGCCGGTGAACTGGGAACGTCGGCGTCACCGCAGTCCTGGTTGGAGGGCCTGCGACGTGAGTTGGACATCGCTGCGGGGCTGATCCAGGCCGGTACGGGCCGCGTTCCGACGGCAGACACCGTCTTCGTCGGCGGTGGCACGCCGTCATTGCTCGGGGGCGACGGGTTGGCCGACGTCCTGGGGGCGGTGCGGTCCAGCTTCGGCCTGACCGACGGCGGCGAGGTGACCACGGAATCCAACCCCGAATCGACGTCGCCTCGATTCTTCGACCGGCTCCGTGATGCGGGCTTCACTCGTATCTCGCTCGGAATGCAGTCCGCTGCGCCACACGTGCTCGCCGTGCTCGATCGCACGCACACGCCCGGTCGCGCGGTCGCCGCAGCCAAGGAAGCACGTGCGGCGGGATTCGAGCACGTCAATCTCGACCTCATCTACGGCACCCCGGGCGAGCGTGACAGTGACCTGGACCAGTCTCTCGCCGCGGTTCTCGACGCCGGTGTCGACCACGTCTCGGCCTACGCGCTGATCGTCGAGGACGGCACCGCCATGGCCCGCAAGGTTCGTCGAGGTGAGCTGCCTGCCCCCGACGACGACGTACTGGCGAGCCGATACGAGCGCATCGACACGGAGTTGAGCGCCGCAGGCCTGTCCTGGTACGAGGTGTCGAACTGGGCCACCGACGCCGCAGCGCAGTGCCGCCACAACATCGGCTACTGGGACGGCGGCGACTGGTGGGGCGCGGGACCCGGTGCACACAGTCACATCGGCGGCACCCGGTTCTGGAACGTCAAGCACCCGGCCGCATACTCCGATCGCCTCGCCGCAGGTCACCTACCGGTGCTGGGCAGCGAACTGCTCAGCGCCGAGGATCGACACCTCGAGGAGCTGATGTTGACCGTGCGGCTCCGCTCGGGAGTGCCGAGAACCCTGCTGGGGCCGGCAGAGCGCGTCGCTGCCGAGCAGACCGTCGCGGACGGGTTGATGGTGGCCCGGGGTGACCATCTCGTGCTGACCGACCGGGGCAGATTGCTGGCCGACGCGGTGGTGCGCACCATCGCAGCCGCCTGAAAAACCTGGCTCAGGCTCCGAGGGCGTCGTAGTCGAACACCCTGGCGTGCAACACAGTTCGATTTCTCAGTGCCGCACGCACAGCGCGGTGCAAGCCGTCCTCGAGATAGATGACGCCGCGGAACTGCACCGCGTGGGGAAACAGATCGCCGTAGAAGGTGGAGTCCTCGGACAGCAATCTGTCCAGCTCGAGCACCTTGGTGGTGGTGACGATCTCGTCCAGGCGGAGCTGGCGCGGCGGGATTCTCGACCAGTCTCGGATGGACAGGCCGTGCTCGGGGTACGGCTTTCCGTCACGAACACCCTTGAAGATCATCGCGAGCCTCGAGCCGCTGGACCGAATCGAAAGAACGTTTCCACTCGGACCACAGTAAGGCCTTGCACGAGCATGTGTTCGCCGGCTACTAGACTCGAGCGACGATTGGAAACGAGAACGGAGGTGGGCACCGATGTCGAGCACCGACGACAGGCGGTTCGAGGTTCTACGAGCGATCGTGGCGGACTACGTGTCCACCCAGGAACCCGTCGGTTCGCGTGCGCTGGTCGAGCGCCACAACCTGGGAGTGTCCAGTGCAACGGTGCGCAACGACATGGCTGTGCTCGAGGCCGAGGGCTACATCGCCCAGCCGCACACCAGCTCCGGTCGGGTGCCGACCGACAAGGGCTATCGGCAGTTCGTCGACCGGATAGCCGACGTCAAGCCACTGTCTGCTGCCGAACGTCGCGCCATCCTGGAGTTTCTCGAGAACGGCGTCGACCTGGACGACGTGTTGCGACGCGGCGTTCGATTACTGGCCCAGTTGACCCGCCAGGTGGCCGTGGTGCAGTACCCCACGCTGTCGGCGTCCTCGGTGCGCCACCTGGAAGTGGTGGCGCTCACCCCGGCCCGGCTGCTGCTGGTGCTCATCACCGACTCCGGTCGAGTCGATCAGCGCATCGTCGAACTCGGTGACGTGATCGACGACGAGAACTTGGCTCAGCTGCGGCGTCTCCTCGGTGGTGCGCTGGAAGGCAAGCGGCTGGCGGCGGCGTCGGCTGCGGTGGCCGAACTCGCCGAGAACGCCCCGCCCGCGCTGCGCGACGCGATGATTCGATCGGCAACGGTGCTGGTGGAATCACTCGTCGAGCACCCCGAGGAACGCCTGGTACTCGGCGGCACGGCGAACCTGACGCGCAACGCCGCGGACTTCGCGGGCGACGCGGGGTTTCCCGGGTCGCTCAGAGCGGTACTCGAGGCGCTGGAAGAGCAAGTGGTGGTGCTCAAGCTGCTCGCCGTGACACAGGACACCCGAACGGTCACGGTGCGGATCGGCGAGGAAACGCAGGTCGAGGAGATGCGCGGAACGTCGGTGATTTCCACCGGGTACGGGTCGGCTGGCATGGTCCTCGGAGGAATGGGTGTTCTCGGGCCGACCCGAATGGACTACCCAGGAACAATCGCGTCGGTCGCCGCGGTTGCCAGGTACATCGGCGAGGTCCTCGCCGAACGCTGACGACGAGCGAGAACCGATCGAACGACGGCCGCGGGGGCGCGGGCGGCCGCACACAGCACTATCGAACGAGATTCATCTTCTAGGACGAAAGAGACGACGTGGCACGGGATTATTACGGGACTTTGGGCGTCGGCCAGCAGGCGACGGACCAGGAGATCAAGCGCGCCTACCGCAAACTGGCGCGAGAACTGCACCCGGACGTCAACCCGGACGAGGCCGCTCAGGCACGGTTCAAGGACATCTCCACCGCATACGAGGTGCTCTCGGATCCGGAGAAGCGTCGCATCGTCGACCTCGGCGGCGACCCGCTCCAGCAGGGCGGCGGAGGCGGTGGCGGTGGATTCGGTGGAGCCGGATTCGGCGGCGGCCTCGGGGACGTGTTCGAAGCGTTCTTCGGTGGCGGCGCGGGCGGCTCCCAGCGCGGGCCCAAGGGCCGTGTGCAGCCGGGCGCGGACTCGCTGCTGCGTACCAAGCTCACTCTCGACGAGTGCGCCACCGGCGTGACCAAGCACATCACCGTCGACACGGCGATTCTGTGCGACCTGTGCACGGGCTCGGGCACCAACGGCGACTCCAAGCCGGTCCGCTGCGAAACCTGCGGAGGTGCCGGTGAAGTGCAGTCGGTACAGCGCTCGTTCCTCGGCCAGGTGATGACCAGCCGTCCGTGCCCCACCTGCCGCGGCGCGGGCGAGACGATCCCCGACCCCTGCCGCAAGTGCGGCGGCGACGGTCGCGTCCGGTCGCGTCGCGACATCTCGGTCAAGGTGCCGGTCGGCGTGAGCAACGGCATGCGGATCCGACTGGCCTCGCAGGGCGAGGTCGGTCCGGGCGGCGGACCCGCTGGTGACCTGTACGTGGAGATCGTCGAACAGCAGCACGAGGTGTTCGTGCGCGACGGTGACGACCTGCACTGCACCGTCCGCGTCCCGATGGTCGACGCGGCACTCGGCACCTCGGTCACCGTCGACGCGATCATCGACGGACCCACCGAGATCTCGATCGAGCAAGGCACACAACCGAATTCGACCACGGTGCTACGCGGTCACGGTATGCCCAAGCTGCGGTCGGGCATTCGCGGCGATCTGCACGCGCACCTCGAGGTGATCGTGCCGACCAAGCTCGACAGCAAGCAGACCCATCTGCTCGAACAGCTCAGGTCGATGCGCGACCGCGACTCGGCGGAGGTGGTCACGACCGGCTCGGCGCACAGCGGTGGCCTGTTCTCGCGGTTGCGGGAAGCTTTCAGCGGTCGCTGATCGATGGCCCCCACGGTCTTCTACCTCTCCCCGCTGCCGAACGTCGGCGAGGTCGCGGTGCTCGACGGCAAAGAAGGTCATCACGCCGCGACGGTGCGACGCATCCGCGTCGGCGAGCGGGTGCTGCTCGGTGACGGAGCGGGCGGTCTGGCCGACACGGTCGTGGCCGCAGCGGAGAAGAACCGACTGGAGCTGACAGTCCAAGCACGTAGCGAGATGCCGCGTCCCACTCCGGTGGTGACGCTGGTGCAGGCATTGCCGAAGGCGGACCGATCGGAACTGGCCGTCGAGCTGGCCACCGAGGCAGGCGTCGACGCCGTGGTTCCCTGGCAGTCCGCGCGATGCGTCGCCCGGTGGGAGGGCCCGAAGGCATCCAAGGGCGTCGCGAAGTGGCGGAGTACCGCGGCGGAAGCCGCCAAGCAGTCGCGTCGGGCATTCATCCCCGAGGTCTCCGAGCTGCACGATTCGCGTGAGGTCGACGCTTTCGTGCGCGGCGTCGTGGAGCGCGGTGGAATCGTGGCGGTGCTGCACGAGGCGGCCACCTCGGCGTTCCGAGACCTGCCGTTCGACTCGGTGCCCGAGGTCGCGATCGTCGTGGGACCCGAGGGTGGCCTCGACGACCGAGAGGTGGCCGCCCTGACCGAGGCGGGTGCAACCCCGGTCGTGCTCGGCCCTACGGTGCTGCGGACCTCGACGGCAGGAGCGGTGGCCCTCGGCGCGCTCGGGGTTCTGACCTCGCGGTGGGCACAGTTGCCGCCCGACTTCCAGAACGCATGAGCGCACGGATCAAGATCGCCTACGGCGACCACCCGGAGCAGTTCGGCCATCTCTATCTGCCGGCCGAACCCGTCGACGACACGACCCCGGTGGTCGTGGTGGTGCACGGCGGGTTCTGGAGCGGACAGTACGGATCCAATCTGGGTACCCAGTTCGCCCGCGCCGTGGCCGGAGCCGGAGCGGTGGCGTGGAACATCGAGTACCGACGCGTCGGCGCAGGCGGACACTGGCCGGAGATGCAGTCCGACGTGACCGCAGCACTCGACGTGGTCGCGGGGGAACTGCAGCACCACGCCCCGGTCGGGATCGACGACGTGCGCGTGATCGGGCACTCCGCAGGCGGGCACCTGGCCGTGTGGCTCGGCGGAGAGACCGGCACGAAGGTCCGCCCATCACGCATCGTCTCGCAGGCCGGCGTTCTCGATCTCGAACCGCGAGGTGCGTCGGGACGCACCAACCCGGCGGTCGAGGCGCTGTTGCAGGCCCGGTACCAGGACGACCCCGCGCCGTACCGATCCGCCTCGCCTGCTGCCCGTGCACCCATCGGTATCCCGACGATCTGCCTGCACGGGGCCGAGGACGTCCAGGTGCCCGCCGCGCAGAGCGAGCGGTACGTCGCGCTGGCGCGAGCCGCCGGAGACGACGCCCGACTGACGATCGTGCCTGGGGAAGACCACTTCGCTTTCCTGAACCCCGATTCGCGGTGTTGGGCGCTCTCGCTCGACGCCGTGCTCGGTGCCACCGCCGGTTAATGGGAATGCGCATCGTTGCTGCGGCGTTAAACTCCATCCATAGCAAGTGCACATCCGAGCAGCCGACACCAGAGAGCAGGCCATAGCCACCACGTGAGTGAACACAGCGAATTTCCCGCCGAGCGTGACGTTCGGTCCACCTTGGAACTCGCCCCCGAAGCGGTGATGCCACTGCTGGGACAGTCCGACGAGAATCTGCGGGCGCTCGAGCAGATGCTGACGGCAGACATCCACGTACGAGGAAACGCCGTGACGCTCACCGGAAAAGTGGCGGATGTGGCGCTGGCCGAACGGGTGATCTCCGAGTTGGCCGCGCTGGCCAAGCGTGCTCAGCCACTGACTCCCGATGCGGTGCGCCGATCGATCGCCATGCTCACCGAGGGCGTGTCGGATTCACCGGCCGAGGTGCTCAGCCTCGACATCCTCTCGCGCCGCGGCAAGACGATCCGGCCCAAGACGCTGAACCAGAAGCGGTACGTCGATGCGATCGACGCCAACACCATCGTGTTCGGCATCGGCCCGGCCGGTACCGGCAAGACGTACCTGGCGATGGCGAAGGCCGTGCAGGCATTGCAGACCAAGCAGGTCAGCCGCATCATCCTGACGCGTCCTGCAGTGGAGGCGGGGGAGCGCCTCGGCTTCCTGCCCGGAACGCTGCACGAGAAGATCGACCCGTACCTGCGCCCGCTGCACGATGCGTTGCACGACATGATGGACGACGAAGCGATCCCCAAGCTGATGCAGGCGGGGGTCATCGAAGTCGCCCCGCTCGCCTACATGCGCGGCCGCACGCTCAACGACGCATTCATCATTCTCGACGAGGCACAGAACACCACCGCCGAGCAGATGAAGATGTTCCTGACGCGACTCGGATTCGGGTCGAAGATCGTCGTCACCGGCGACGTGACCCAGGTGGACCTTCCCGGTGGCGCGCGATCCGGGCTGCGCGCGGCGTCCGAGATCCTCACCGACGTCGACGACATCCACTTCGCGCAGCTGACCAGCAGCGACGTGGTGCGGCACCGATTGGTTTCGGAGATCGTCGACGCGTACGAGCGGTTCGAGTCGACGTCGGAAGGCGTCATTCCCAATCGGGCGCAACGGCGGACCGGTGGACCGCGTTCGGCGAGAAGATGATTCAGGCGTACGGAACGACAGATGCAGGCAACGAGAGCGTGGGTAGTGGCTAGATGAGTATCGAAGTGTCCAACGAGTCGGGGATGGACATCTCCGAACCCGAGCTGGTCTCGGTCGCACGGTTCGCGATCGCCGGCATGGACGTGCATCCCGCCGCGGAACTGTCGATGGTGCTGGTGGATTCGGCCACGATGGCCGATCTGCACATGCGGTGGATGGATCTGCCCGGCCCCACCGACGTGATGTCGTTTCCGATGGACGAGCTCGAGCCGGGCGGTCGTCCCGATGCGCCCGAGCCAGGACCGGCGATGCTCGGCGACATCGTGCTGTGCCCGTCGTTCGCCGCGGATCAGGCTGCAGCTGCGGGACATTCGCTCGAGCACGAGTTGGCGCTGCTGACCGTGCACGGTGTGTTGCACCTGCTCGGTTACGACCACGCCGAGCCGGACGAAGAGAAGGAAATGTTCGAGCTGCAGAACCGTCTGCTGGCCGAATGGTACGAGGACGCAAGGCGAGCGGAAGAGGCTGCCGAACAGGCCGTCCGCGATGCCCGGCTCCTCGGCAAGGCCGGTTTCGTCGATGGACTCGATCGATGAGCTGCGTCGTCGAACAGGTGGAAGTGTGGGGTCGTAGCGCGTGAGCAGTGCTGCTGCGCTCATCGTGTTCGCTGTCCTTCTGGTGCCTCTCGGAGGCCTGTTCGCTGCCGTCGATTCCGCGCTGAACACGGTGTCGCGGGCGCGAATCGACGACATGGTCAAGGACGAGCGCCCCGGTGCCGCCGGCCTCGTCGTGGTGGTCGGCGACCGCCCGCGGTACGTCAATCTGATGGTGCTGCTGCGCATTCTGTGCGAAATCGGCGGCACGGTGTTGCTCGCGGGTGGCCTGACGCAGTTGATCGACTCCACCACGGCACTGGTGATCAGCGCGGTGGCGATGGTGTTGGTCAGTTACGTCGTGATCGGTGTCGGTCCGCGAACCCTCGGTCGGCAGAACGCATACTCGATCGCGTTGGCGGCCGCACTGCCGCTGCGTGCACTCGGGTGGCTCCTCGGGCCGATCAGCCGCCTGCTCATTCTCATCGGTAACGCGATCACCCCCGGTAAGGGATTTCGCAACGGCCCCTTCGCTTCCGAGATCGAACTGCGTGAACTGGTGGACATGGCCCGCGAGCGCGGTGTCGTGGCCGACGACGAACGGCGGATGATCCAGTCGGTGTTCGAGCTCGGAGACACCTCGGCCCGTGAGGTCATGGTTCCGCGCCCGGAGATGGTGTGGATCGAGTCCGACAAATCAGCAGGGCAGGCCACTTCGTTGGCCGTGCGCAGCGGCCACTCCCGCATCCCGGTGATCGGCGAGAACGTGGACGACGTGGTGGGGGTCGTCTACCTCAAAGACCTTGTGCAGCAGACGTATCACTCCACAGACGGTGGCCGCGGAGTGCAGGTGTCCGAGGTGATGCGTCCGGCCGTCTTCGTTCCCGACTCCAAGGCGCTCGACAGTCTGCTCGCCGAGATGCAGCGCGATCGCAACCACATGGCCCTGCTCGTCGACGAGTACGGAGGCATCGCCGGACTGGTGACCATCGAGGACGTGATCGAGGAAATCGTCGGCGAGATAGCCGACGAATACGACTCCGACGAGGTTGCGCCCATCGAGGAACTGGACGACGGACGTTATCGGCTGTCCTCGCGGTTGCCGCTCGAGGACCTCGGCGAGATCTTCGGTATCGACATCGAATCCGAGGAAGTCGACACCGTCGGTGGACTCCTCGGCTACGAACTCGGCCGAGTGCCGTTGCCCGGTTCGCAGGTGATCACCCACGGACTCCTGCTGCGCGGAGAAGGTGGAGCCGACCCGAAGGGGCGCGTCCGTATTGCCACGGTCCTGGTCGAGAAGCTCGAACCGGACGAAGAAACCACCGAGGACGACGACTCGTCGGACGTCACTCGCCAACACTGAAATCTGGAGGTGCTCTTGTGTCAGAGCAGAACAACGGTGAGTTCCGATCCGGATTCGTCTGTTTCGTAGGTCGACCCAACACCGGCAAATCCACGCTGACCAATGCGTTGGTGGGATCGAAGATCGCCATCACGTCCTCACGTCCCCAAACGACGCGGCACACCATCCGCGGCATCGTGCACCGAGAGCACGCCCAGCTGATCCTGGTCGACACGCCGGGCCTGCACCGACCGAGAACGCTACTTGGTCAACGCCTCAACGACCTGGTGCAGGACACCTACTCCGAGGTCGACGTCATCGGACTCTGCATCCCCGCGGACGAGAAGATCGGGCCCGGCGACCGGTGGATTCTCGAACAGGTGCGGCACATCGCGCCCAAGACGACGCTCATCGGCATCGTGACCAAGATCGACAAGGTCAAGAAGGAACGCGTCGTACAGCAGCTGATGTCGCTGTCGAAGCTGCTCGGTGAGAATTCGCACGTAATCCCGGTGTCGGCCGAATCGGGCGAGCAGATCGAGAAGCTCGTCGATCTGCTGGCCTCCGAACTGCCGCAGGGCCCGGCGTTCTACCCCGACGGAGAACTCACCGACGAGCCCGAGGAAATCCTCATGGCCGAACTCATCCGTGAGGCCGCGCTCGAAGGCGTCCGCGACGAGCTGCCACACTCGCTGGCCGTCGTCATCGACGAGGTCACCCCCCGCGAGGGTCACGACAACATGCTCGACGTGCACGCCATCATGTACGTGGAGCGATCGAGCCAGAAGGCGATCATCATCGGCAAGGGTGGTTCGCGACTCAAAGAGGTCGGCACGGCGTCGCGACTGCAGATCGAGAAGCTACTCGGCGCCAGGATCTACCTGGACCTGCACGTCAAAATCGCGAAGGACTGGCAGACCGACCCGAAGCAGATGGGCAAGCTCGGCTTCTGACCGGAGCGGCTTCGCCGCACGTGCACGACAATTCGTAGCAGACTACGAAGTTTCGCTCACCTGGTCCACCAGGGATCGGGGCGCTTGCGGTGCCACTGCAACACGTTCTCGAGCTGAGCGGCCACCGACACCAGTAGCGGCTCCGAGGATTCGTGGCCCATCAGTTGCAGGCCGATCGGAAGGCCGGCGGTGGTGAACCCTGCCGGCACGTTGACGCTCGGCCAGCCAAGCACGTTCCACGGCCAGGTGTAGGGACAGTGCTCGGTGATCACCCGATCGGTGTCGGCATTGGAGATGCCGTCGATGGCCTCGATCCGCGGCGGTGGGGTGGCCGTCGTCGGGGCGAGCACGATGTCGTACTCGTCGAAGAATCGGCCGATACGACGCCCGATGCGCGGCTCGGCGGCGCGGGCTGCACGGAGCGGCGCTCCGGCGAGAGCCCGGCCGCTCCTGGCATTGGCTCGGGTCCTCGGGTCGGCGAGAGACGGATCCGGCAGACGGTTCACCCAGGCCGCCACACCGGCCAGCGAGCGGGGTAAGAAGTTGAGCCCCAACAGCATTCCGTAGGCGGGGTCGTCGACGACCACTCGATGTCCGAGCAGTCGCAGCACCGCGGCCATCTCGTACGCGGCAGCCGCGATCTCGGGGTCCAGGGGTGCGGGCGTCGGGATGAAGGGCTTACGCAGGCTGAGCGCGATGCGCAGCGAGCCGGGGTTGCGTCCGACGGCATCGGAGACGGTCAATGGTTTCGGACGATGGAGATCTCCGTCGTGACTACCCGAGACCACGTCGAGGAGCAGTGCCGCGTCGGCCACGGTACGTGCGAGCGGGCCGATGACGGTGATGCCGTTGAACGCCTCGGGCTCCGGCCACGACGAGATGCGTCCGCGTTGCGGCTTGATCCCCACGAGATTGGTCCAGGAGGCCGGAATTCGCACCGAGCCGGCACCGTCGGAACCGAGAGCGGCAGAGACCAATTCGGCAGCCACTGCGGCAGAGCTCCCACCCGAGGAGCCGCCGGGGGTGCGCTCGCGGTCCCATGGATTGCGGGTGTGCCCGAAGGTGCCGCCGGTGAAGGGCCATTGGCCGAGTTCGGGGCTGTTGGTCTTTCCGACGATGATGGCCCCGGCCGCACGCAGTCTGCGCACCACCTCCGAATCCGTGGTGGCCGGTGGAAAGTTGCCCGCGCAGCCGAAGGCGGTCGGCTCCCCGGTGACGTCGACGTCGTCCTTGACGGCAACGGGAACGCCGAGCAGGGGAGCGGTGGTGCCGGCGGCGCGCAGCCGGTCCGCTTCGGCGGCCTCGGCGAGGGCGGCGTCGCGGCGCACGAGGCGGAACGCGTTGAGCGTGGGTTGGCTCTTGTCGATCCGATCGAGCGATTCGGTGACCGCCTGTACCGAGGTGATGCGACCCGACGCGAGAGCGGCGGCCTGGGCAACGAGAGTCGACCGATGGAAATCCACGCCTGCACAGTATCGACTTCTCGTCAGCGCGGGAACGGTCGCCGCCGCTGCGCGCGTGGGACACTGGACGACGTGAGGCCATACCGTGACAACGCAGTCGTCCTGCGCCAGCACAAGCTGGGCGAGGCCGACCGTATCGTCACGTTGTTGACCAGGGAGAACGGCATCGTGCGGGCCGTCGCAAAAGGGGTTCGCCGCACCAAATCCAAGTTCGGTGCACGGCTGGAACCGTTTGCGCACATCGACGTCCTGCTCTATCCGGGACGCAACCTCGACATCGTCACCCAGGTGCACACCGTCGACGCGTTCGGTGGAGACATCGTCGCCGACTACGGCCGCTACACCACCGGCTGTGCGGTTCTCGAAACGGCCGAACGGCTGGCCGGTGAGGAACACGCGCCCGCGCAGCGGCTGCATCAGCTGACTGTCGGTGCCCTGCGCGCCCTCGCGCAGCACGTGCGGCCGCCCGAGTTGGTGCTCGACGCATACCTGCTGCGCGCGATGGGTTTCGCCGGATGGGCACCCGCACTGACCGATTGCGCGCGGTGCGCCGCGGTGGGGCCGCACCGTGCGTTCCACGTCGCTGCCGGTGGTGCGGTGTGCGTGCATTGCCGACCGCCGGGCTCGGCGACGCCGTCGACCGGGGTACTCGACCTGATGGTTGCGCTCGAGCGAGGCGAGTGGGACTACACCGTCACCACCTCCGATGCCGTCCGCAAGCAGGCCAGTGGCCTGGTGGCGGCTCATCTGCAGTGGCATCTCGAACGACAGTTGCGCACCCTTCCGCTCATCGAACGCTCGCACCCGCACCAGGTGCCGCTGGCCCAACCTGACTCCGTGTTCGCCGACACCGTCGGGCAGGATGGGGACCGTGATTCGACGACGCGAGCCGCAACCCCGGCCTGACGAACGGCCGGCGGTGCGCCCGCCGGACCCGCACCCCTCGGGTGCGCGGCCACCGATCCTGCAGCCGGAACTGATTCCTCGTCACGTCGCTCTGGTCATGGACGGCAACGGTCGGTGGGCACAGGATCGTGGATTGCCGCGAACCGCAGGGCACGAGCAGGGCGAAGCGGTACTGATGGACGCCGTCTGTGGCTGCATCGAGATCGGTGTGCAGTGGTTGTCCGCGTACGCATTCTCGACGGAGAACTGGAAGCGCAGTCCCGACGAGGTCAAGTTCCTGATGGGCTTCAACCGGGACGTCATTCGTCGTCGACGCGACGAGATGAACGAGATGGGCGTCCGGGTTCGCTGGGCCGGCCGTCGCCCGAGGTTGTGGGGCAGTGTCATCAAGGAACTCGAGGTTGCCGAGGAGTTGACGAAACGTAACACCGTGATGACCTTGACGATGTGCGTCAACTACGGCGGCCGAGCCGAGATTGCCGATGCCACAAGGGAAATCGCTCGACAGGTGGCCGCGGGCAAGCTGAACCCGGAGAAGATCACCGAGGCCACCGTCGCCAAGTACCTCGACGAGGCGGACATGCCGGACGTGGATCTGTTCCTGCGTCCGTCGGGGGAGCAGCGGACGTCGAACTTCCTGCTGTGGCAGTCGGCGTACGCGGAGTTCGTGTTCCAGAAGAAGCTCTTCCCGGATTTCGACCGTCGGGATCTGTGGGAGGCGTGTATCGAATACGCCTCGCGGGACCGACGATTCGGTGGAGTCAAGTATGAGTGAGGACGCGAACGGGACGCCGGACGAGGGGCTTTCGTTGCAGGCCCGCGCCCAGTTGGCGCTCTCGCAGTTCGCGACGGTGACACTCGGCGACGAGGGATCTCTCGGTTTCGACTACGCGGGCGCTCTGTGCTCGCTGCGTGCCGTTCGACTCTCGCCCGAACTCGAGGTGCTCTCGCTCACCGCGGTCTTGGCTTGGGACCGGCCGCTGAAGCCGGCTCTGCACAAGAAAGTTGCCGACCGCAATGCGGACTCGCAATTCGGCGCGATCTCGGTCAACACCCACGGCAAGCTCGCGGATGTGTTGTTGCGCTACACCTTTCCCGCGAACGGTCTGGACGACGAGGCGATGTTGACGATGCTCATTCTGGTGCTCGCCGGAGTCGAGAAGGCGCGTGAGGGCCTACTTCCCTGACTCGTCAGCTAAGGTTTGCCTGTACTTAGTTTCTAGTAGAGGTGGATGCGATGACTGTGCGGTGGACCCGAATGCTCACGGTAGTGGTGGCGGTGATCACCCTCGGTGCGGCCGTGACGGCCTGTTCGACCACCGACGACGTCGACACGGCGACGCAGTCGGCGGACGGTGCGTTCCCGGTTGTCATCGACCACATCTACGGCAGCACGACCATCGCCGAGAAGCCCACGCGCATCGTCACCCTCGGGGTGTCCGACGCCGATGCCGTCATCGCGCTCGGCACCGTTCCCGTCGGGAACACCGGGTACACGTTCTACGAGACCGGACTCGGTCCCTGGACCGACGAGTTGGTCGGTGACGCGCCGTTGACGCTGCTGGGCTCGGAGTCCGAGCCTAACTTCGAGCTGATCGCCTCGCTGGCGCCGGATCTCATCACCGGACTCAACGCGGGTTTCGACGAGGCGACGTACGACAGGCTCAGCGGCATCGCGCCGACGGTCGCCCGACCTGCAGGATCTGCTGCCTATGCCGTCGATCGTGAGGTTGCCACCGACACCATCGCTCGCGCGATGGGTGAACGCGACCGCGGTGAGCAGTTGAACGCGCAGACCGACGCCGCGCTCGAGCAGGTTCGAAACGAACATCCGGAGTTCGCGGGCAAGACTGCAGCAGTGGTGCTTCCGTACGACGGCCAGTTCGGCGCATATCTGCCCGGTGATGCCCGCGGCACATTCGTCACCTCACTGGGCTTCGAGGTCCCGGAATCGATCCGCGCCCAGGACGACGGCACCAACTTCTTCGTTCCGGTCTCGTCCGAGAACATTTCGATGCTCGATGCGGACCTGGTGCTCTATCTCGGTACCGGTGCCGACATCGACGTGGTGGCGGAGAACCCGATCTTCGGAACTCTCGATGCTGCTCGGCGCGATGCGATCGTGCCGTTGTCCACCGATCAGCGTGGAGCGATCACGTACAACTCGGTGCTGTCGATTCCGTTCGCCATCGACGCGTTGGTACCTCGCATCGCAGAGGTCGTCGCCTGAGCGGAATCACTGGGGGGCTGCGGTGCACTGACTGCAGGTGCCGAAGATCTCGATCGTGTGGCTCACGTCGCTGAAGCCGTTGGATTCGGCGACGCTCTGCGACCACTTCTCGACGGTGGGGCCTTCCACCTCTACGGTGAAACCGCACGAGCGACACACCAGGTGATGGTGATGTCCGGAGGAGCAGCGCCGGTAGACCGACTCGCCGTTGTCGGTGCGCAGAACGTCGACCGTCCCGGCGTCGGCCAAGGTCTGCAGTGTCCGATACACCGTGGTGAGCCCGATACCCTCACCGCGCTTGCGCAATTCGTCGTGCAGATCCTGTGCGGACTTGAACTCCTCGATGGTGTCGAGCAGATCGGAGATGGCACTGCGCTGCTTGGTGGCCCGCACTCCGACGACGACGGGTCGTCGCGATGTCGCGGTGTCGGTGGACTTGTCGGTCACAGGTTCCGGCCTTCCTCGGCGTGGGCCACGGCGTCGACGACGATATGGGAGAGGTGATCGTCGACCAATCGGTACAGGACCTCGCGTCCGTTGCGTTCTCCGCGCACCACACCCGCTGCCTTGAGCACTCGAAGGTGCTGGCTGATCAACGGTTGCGTGACGCCGAGGGCGACGACGAGTTCGTGCACGCACCGCTCGGACTCACGCAGCTGCAGCACGATGGCGATGCGCACCGGGGCCGCGAGTGCCCGGAGGATGTCGCCCGCCGCGGTCAGAGTCTCCTTCGGCGGGATGTGAGCCGGGGGAGCGGCGGCGAACGGATCGCCGGAGTGCAACGGGTGCTCCGGGTCCTGCCGGTGGGTCGAACTTGCTTCCACTGTCGAATCCGTGGACACGGTTGCGGCTCCTTCGGTCGCCGGTTCGTTGTCGGCGGACTCTCCCTGCACGAGCGACGTCATGACACCAGGTTAGTGCAGTAGTTGTTATTGCAAATCGTATTCATTGTGATATGCACAGGTGCGCATGTCAACTTCCGCACCCGACCGCTGTTCGGTTTAGCCCGCCGAGCCAGATAGTCTGATCAGGGCGAAAACCGCCCGTCACCTCTTACACGATGTAACCGAAGATGGAGAGCTCCGCCAGTGGCACCCAAGTCCAAAGTCGAAACCGTCGCCAACCTCGCCAAGCGCAGAGGCCTCGTCTACCCGTGCGGCGAGATCTACGGCGGTACCAAGTCGGCCTGGGACTACGGCCCGCTGGGCGTCGAGCTCAAGGAGAACATCAAGAAGCAGTGGTGGCGCAACATGATCACCAGCCGCGACGACACCGTCGGGCTGGACTCCTCGGTGATCCTGCCCCGGCAGGTGTGGGAGGCGTCGGGCCACGTCGAGACGTTCTCCGACCCGCTGGTGGAGTCGCTGCACACGCACAAGCGGTACCGCGCCGATCACCTCATCGAGGCCTACGAGGAGAAGCACGGCCACCCGCCGGAGAACGGCCTCGCCGACATCCGCGACCCGGAAACCGGTGAACCCGGCTCCTGGACCGAACCGCGTGCATTCTCAGGTCTGCTCAAGACCTTCCTCGGCCCGGTCGACAACGAAGAGGGCCTGCATTACCTGCGTCCCGAGACCGCACAGGGCATCTTCGTCAACTTCGCCAACGTGCTGACCACCTCGCGCAAGAAGCCACCGTTCGGCATCGGCCAGATCGGTAAGAGCTTCCGCAACGAGATCACTCCGGGAAACTTCATCTTCCGCACCCGTGAGTTCGAGCAGATGGAGATGGAATTCTTCGTCAAGCCCGGCGAGGACGACGAGTGGCATCAGTACTGGATCGACTACCGCATGAAGTGGTACACCGATCTCGGTATCGATCCGGAGAACCTGCGGCTCTACGAGCACGCCAAGGAAAAGTTGTCGCACTACTCCAAGCGCACCGTCGACATCGAGTACAAGTTCGGCTTCCAGGGCAGTGCGTGGGGCGAGTTGGAGGGCGTGGCGAACCGCACCGACTACGACCTCTCGGTGCACTCCAAGGCGTCGGGCCAGGACCTGAGTTACTACGAGCAGGCCACCGACACCCGCTACACCCCGTACGTCATCGAGCCTGCGGCCGGTCTGACGCGTTCGCTGATGGCGTTCCTCGTCGACGCGTACACCGAGGACGAGGCCCCCAACGCCAAGGGCGGCGTCGACAAGCGCGTCGTGCTCAAGCTCGACCGTCGCCTGGCCCCGGTGAAGGTTGCGGTGCTTCCGCTCTCGCGTAACGCAGACCTGACGCCCAAGGCGAAAGACCTTGCGCAGCAACTGCGTCAGTACTGGAACGTCGAATTCGACGACGCCGGAGCCATCGGTCGCCGTTACCGTCGACAGGACGAGATCGGCACCCCGTTCTGCATCACCGTCGACTTCGACACCCCCGACGACCACGCAGTCACCATCCGCGAGCGCGACACGATGGCGCAGGAACGCGTGGCACTCGATCAGGTCGAGGGCTACATCGCCTCCCGTTTGATCGGCGCGTAAGAACCTCACTCACCCGACAGGGCCCGATCTCGCGATGAGATCGGGCCCTGTCGGCTGTCGAGGGGTGGGTCAGAAGCGGCCGCCACCACCACCGAATCCGCCGCCGCCGCCACCTCCGCCGAAGCCCCCGCCACCACCGAATCCGCCACCGAAGCCTCCGCCACCCCCGCCGCCGCGAAGCACACTGTCGATCAGAATGCCGCCGAGCACTGCGCCGGCGATGTTGCCGCCGCTGCCGCCGCCGCGAGGACCGTGACGATTCTCCCAGTTCTGGACATCGGACTGGGCGATCTGCGATGCGCGCGAGGCCAATTGGCTGGCAGCGTGAGCATGCTTGAGGGCTTCGTCGGGGTTGTCCTGGCTCAGCTGCCGAGCCGCGCCGAGGTGGCGTTCGGCCTCGGACAGGCGCGTTCTGGCGTCGGCCCCCACACCGCCACGGCGGGTCGAGATGTAGTCCGCGGCTGCGGTGATCTGCGCCTGAGCGGCGGCGATATCGCGATCCAGACGGGCCCGCAGTTGATCCTCGGCAGCCTTGTCCGCCGAGGCCTCGTCGACGATCTTCTCGAGTTCGGCGTCGGCCGCCGCGAGCGCGGTGTAACTGCCGAGAGGGTCCGAAGACTGCGCCGTCTCTGCGTTCTTCAGAGCCGCCTGCGCCGCCGTCATGGCCGATTGCAGTTCGGCCCCACCGTGTTCGGCCAAACCACGAGCCTGCTCGATGTCGCGGCGAACGTCCGCGATGGCGTCGGGCAGGGTGGCGATGGCATGCCGGATGTCGTCTCGCGCATGGTCGACGCCGTCGAGCAGGGTCTTGGCCTGGTCGACGGCTCGTTCGGCCGTTCGAATGGCGGTCACAGCAGGTCCCTGCTTACCGGGCGGGAGTGCTGCCGCCTTGCGGCCGGCTTCGATGTTGTCCTCGGCCAGTGCCATTCGGTCCTTGGCCATCGTGACGTTGTCTGCGATCGAGGCCAGGGCGGAGGCGGCGAATTCCGAATGCAGCTGCGCGAGAACCGACTCGGATTGCGGAATTCTCACCGTCAAGCCGACGACCGCCTGGGTCAGCTCGTCGAGGTGGGCGTCTGCGTTCATCACGAGATCGCGGAATCCGTCGAATTCCTCCACCCGCGAATCGAGTTCGCGATTGGCCTGGCCACAGGAGGAGATGATCTCGACGAGCATCGCTCGACGCTGATCGGGAGTTTCCGGAATGGCGTCGTCGAGGCGTTGGCGGATCTCGAAGGCGGACGCGAGGGCCCGTTTGGCGTTGTCGTGGGCGGCGATGAAGGGTGCGGCCGCAGAATCTCCGAACTCTCCACGAGCGAGGTTCAATTCCTCTTCGCTGGCGCGTACTGCATTGTCGGTCTCGACCAGGATTTCCTTGGCACGGGTGTCGAGTACGTCGATGGGGAAGGCGGCCAGTGCGGCCGGATCGCTCGGGTCGATCTTCGTCACGGCCTCGACCTCGGCGGCGACGCGGGCCTTCTTGCGCCGCGACGAGTAGACGACGGCTCCGCCGCCGGCCACGGCCAGTACGCCGACGCCGATCAGCAGGGGTGCGGACGAGCCGCCGCTGCCGCTCGAGGCGTACGCGTCGCCGAGCGCACCCGCTGCTGCGATGGCCGCACCGGACCAATCTTCTTCGCGCAGTGCGGGTTCGACGTCATTGACCCGAATATCTTCCTGCTCGGACGAGGTGATCTGCGACAGTCCGGTGTTCACACCGAGGTAGTACGAACGGTCCACGGTCGCCACCGCGAGCAGAACGTCGCGCTGCCCGAGATCGCTCCTCGATGCAGTCTGCTCGGCCCAGCTCGCCGCCGACATGTTGTCGAAGTCCGCGACGTACGTG
The DNA here is from genome assembly GCF_002259365.1 of Rhodococcus sp. 14-2496-1d. Classification (NCBI taxonomy): domain Bacteria; kingdom Bacillati; phylum Actinomycetota; class Actinomycetes; order Mycobacteriales; family Nocardiaceae; genus Rhodococcus; species Rhodococcus sp. 14-2496-1d. Next base: position 218,063 of record NZ_NPFV01000027.1, read on the forward strand.
ACCCACAACCGAAGCTGGCTGCTGCCGTAGAGGTCGTCGACGGAGGTCTGTACCTCGGCCATCGAGTCGGGGTCGAGTGCCTGGACGTTGTCGGTGATCTGCGTGGGCAGGCGCGACGGAGCCTCTGCGGAGGCGACCCCCGGCGCGAGCAGGACCGCCGCGAACAGGGTCAGGGCACCCACGGCGGCGAGACGACGAAATCGATGGACCGAGCTTCGGGGGTCTGACTTTCGAACGACTGTGGCGCTGCTGTGCCGCCGGTGCTGGACTGCCATGCGCTGAAATCTACCGGCTGGGCGGCGAGGAGATCGAGCAGGTCGATGTGGATGCATGACAGTTGTCACCTCGTAATCGTGACGCTCGAACGAGGTCGACGCTGCTCGATCGCAGCAGAGTGATTCCCATGACCACAACGAAGGCAGTCGAACTGCGAAACGTCACCAAGACCTACGGCTCGGTCCGGGCGGTCGACGGGCTCAGCCTGTCCATCGAACCGGGCGAGGTCGTCGCATTTCTCGGACCGAACGGAGCGGGAAAGACGACCACCATCGATATGATGCTCGGCCTGGCGACACCCACCACCGGGTCGGTGTCGGTGTTCGGGGGAACACCCGCCGACGCGATCGCCCAGGGCCGCATCTCGGCCGTCATGCAGACCGGCGGTCTGCTTCGCGACCTGACCGTCCGAGAAACCGTCGAGCTGACGTCGGCACTGTTCGCCCGCACACGGTCGGTGAAGGAAGTCCTCACCCGGGCCGGCATCGCCGACATCGGAGATCGGCGAGTGGCCAAATGCTCCGGGGGACAGCAGCAGCGACTGCGATTCGCGCTGGCACTGCTACCCGATCCGGACCTGCTGGTGCTCGACGAGCCGACCACCGGAATGGACGTCGAAGGACGTCGCGACTTCTGGAACGCCATTCGCCAGGACGCCAGCACCGGCCGAACGGTGCTGTTCGCAACGCACTACCTCGACGAGGCCGACGCGTACGCGGACCGCATCGTTCTGGTGCGGCACGGCAAGATCGTCGCCGACGGCAGCGCCGCCGAGGTGAAGAACCTGGCGGCAGGGCGCACCGTCACCGCCACACTGCCCGGCGTCGACCAGTCGGTGTTGCTGGCTCTGCCGGGAGTGGACCGCGTCGACACACGTGGCGACCGGGTGATCGTCCACGGACGCGACTCCGACGCGGTGGCCCGGTACCTGCTCAACGACGCACACGCGACCGATCTCGAAATCGTCTCGCGCAACCTCGAGGACGCATTCCTCGCCCTGACCACCGACTCCGAAAACAACCTCGCCGGGAGCATCCGATGACCACGACCACGCAGTCCACAACCACCCGCACATCCGGCAGAGCCGTTGCCTGGGGCGGATTCTCGACCACGTTTCTCGGACTCGAAATCCGCAGACTGTTCCGAAACAAGCGCACGCTGATCTTCACGTTGGTCATGCCGCCGGTGTTCTTCGTCATCTTCGGCACGCAGTCGGACTACCGCACCGACTATCCCTTTGCGCACGGCAACGTCACCGGTTACATCGCCATCAGCATGGCCGTCTACGGAGCGATGCTGGCAACGACCAGCGGGGGAGCGATGGTATCGGTCGAGCGGGCACAGGGGTGGAGCCGACAGCTTCGCCTGACGCCGCTCAGGCCCGTCGCCTACATCGTCACCAAGGTGCTCGTGGCCATGACGATGGGCGCGGCCTCGATCGTGGTGGTGTTCGTCGTCGCGAAGTTCCTCGGGGCGGACATGCCGATCTGGGTGTGGATCGTCAGCGGCCTGATCGGCTGGATCGGCTCGGCGGTGTTCGCCGCGTTCGGACTGTTCATGGGCTACCTGCTGCCCTCGGAGAACGTGATGCAGATCCTCGGACCCGTGCTCGCGTTCCTGGCGCTGGCAGGCGGACTCTTCGTTCCCCTCGGTGACAGCGGCTGGTTCCCGATGTTGGCCCAGTTCACCCCGCTCTACGGCTTGGCCACCGTGTCCCGGGCCGCGTTCGCCGGGACCGAAACCGGAACGTTGCTGGTCGCCGTGATCAATCTGGTGGTCTGGGCGACGATCTTCGTCACAGGCGCGGCGATGCTGTTCCGGAGAGACACCAAGCGTGCCTGAGACCGAAACCGCTGATCGTGCCGCCCACAGGGATACCGTGGGCGACATGACCACGTTCACCGCCGATCTCCCCGAGGGCCGGGTCTGGCGGTACGGCTGGATGTTCGGAGCCATCTGGCTCATCTATCTGATCTATCCGTTGAACGAGATTCTGTCTCTGGAATCCGTGCCGGCCCGGGTCTTCGGGATCGTCGTGATTCTCGGCTTCGGTGTCGTGTTCACATCCACCTTCTGGCGTTTCCGCAACGGACACCGCCGAGGACATCCACTGCCGACGTCGCAGGCATGGATCGCGCTCGGGGTGATGGTGGCCCTGACTTTCGCGATGAGTGCCTTGGTCGGTACCACCGGTTTCGGCGCGACCGTCTACATAGCGGTGCTGGCGATGATGACCCTGCCGGTCCGGCAGGCCTGGGCGTTGGTGGCGGCGATGGTGGTGATCGTCGAAGCGGCTCCACGCTTCGTCGATTCCTGGGAGCCCGACAACTTCTTCGCCTTCCAGCTGCTGATCAGCGCGGCCGCGGCATGGGGAATCACTCAGGTCTTCCAGCGCAATCACGAATTGGCCGTGGCCAGGCAACAATTGGCAGACCTGGCCATCGTGGCCGAACGCGAGCGCATGAGCCGGGATGTGCACGACATCCTCGGTCATTCCCTGACCGTCATCACCGTCAAGAGCGAACTGGCCGGCAGGCTCATCGAGATCGACCCCGCCCGAGCGGCCGTCGAGATCGCCGAACTGGAAACCCTTGCCCGGCAGGCACTTGCCGATGTGCGCAGCACCGTCGGGGGCATGCGACAGGTCGACATCGGATCCGAGTTGGCCAGTGCGCGAACCGCATTGACCGCTGCGGGAATCGATGCCGATCTTCCCGGTGACGCCGACGTGGTGCCACTGCGACATCGAGAACTGTTCGGTTGGGTGATCCGGGAGGCGGTGACCAATGTGGTCCGCCACTCGAGCGCACGACATTGCCGAGTGACGCTGACGTCGTCGACCATCTCCATCGTCGACGACGGAGTGGGACCGGCAGACAAGGATTCCGGCGGCAACGGTCTGCGGGGTCTGGGAGAACGAGTGGCCGCCGCGGGTGGTGCACTGACGATCGCCCGGGTGCCGACCGGTGGTTTCAGGGTGGAGGTACACGGTGAATAGGACGCAGGCGCAATGACCATCACACTCCTGCTGGCGGACGACCAAGCCCTGGTGCGGGGAGCGCTGGCAGCTCTGCTGGGGCTCGAACAGGATCTCGACGTCGTCGCCGAGGTGGGACGCGGGGACGAGGTCGCCGCTGCCGTTCTCGAACATCGACCCGACGTCGTCCTGCTCGACGTGGAGATGCCCGGCAGGAACGGTATCGAGGTCACCGCCGAACTGGCCCAGATCGCTCCGGAGTCGAGAGTGCTGATCGTCACCACATTCGGACGACCCGGCTACCTGCGGCGCGCGATCGATGCGGGTGCGTCGGGTTTCGTGGTCAAGGACACCCCAGCCAAGCAGTTGGCCGACGCCGTTCGGCGCGTGCACATGGGGCTTCGCGTGGTCGATCCGACGCTGGCGACCGAAACCCTCACCGACGGCGTCTCTCCACTGACGGCCCGAGAGCAGGAGGTTCTCCGGGCGGCCGCCAAGGGCGGGACGGCGGGATCCATCGCTGCTCAGGTCCACCTCTCGGAGGGCACGGTACGCAATCATCTGTCGTCGGCCATCGGTAAGACCGGCACCAGTACCCGGGCCGAGGCGGTACGGGTGGCCGAGGACAGAGGGTGGCTGTAGGTCGTTCGGGGCGCGCCGTATTCACGCCGACGAGCAGGCCTGGCAAACTCGAGGGGTGAATTCAACTCTCGACCGAGATTCGTACGGAGACCCGTACGACGATCGGTATGCCCCGGACCCCGGTCCCGAGCGCCTGGGCTTCTTCGGAACGCTAGGACGCTGGACCGGTCGGCTCGTCGCGGGAGTGGTACTGATGTCGCTGGTGCTGGTCGCGGGAACAGCAGTGCGGGTGTGGCAGGTGGCGCGCATCGACGACTATTCCAAGGCGGACGCCATCGTGGTGCTCGGTGCCGCGCAGTACAGCGGCACGCCGTCGACGGTGTTCGAGGCACGACTGTCCCAGGCCGCGTCGCTGTACGAGCAGGGAATAGCCCCCGAGATCGTCACCGTCGGCGGCAAGCAGGAGGGGGACCTGTTCACCGAGGCCGCGTCGGGCCGCAACTATCTGATCGATCAGGGCGTTCCCGCCGACGCCATCGTTGCCGTCGAGACCGGCTCGGACACACTCGAGAGCATCGAGGCCGTGAGCAACACCCTGCGCGAGCAGGGCAAGTCGTCGGTGGTGTTGGTCAGCGATCCGTGGCATTCACTTCGCACCCGAACCATGGCGCGCGACGCAGGCCTCGACGCCTGGACCTCGCCGACGCGCACCGGTCCCGCGGTCTACACCAGAGAATCCCAGGCGCACGGAATCGCCAGGGAGACAGGCGCTCTGCTGTGGTATCAGCTGACCCACTTCACCGCGGACTTCTCCTACACGGCAGGCCAGTAGATGACCGGCACGTACTCGGCCCACGACGTCGAACGATTCGTCCCCGAACCGCCCAAGACCGCGGGACTGCGGGCCGGGGCAGACAACGCCTCGCACCGAAGCGCCTTCGCGCGCGATCGAGCGCGCGTGTTGCACTGCGCCGCACTGCGCAGGCTCGCCGACAAGACCCAGGTCACCGGACCGCGAGACGGAGACACCCCACGCACGCGGTTGACGCACTCGCTCGAAGTTGCCCAGATCGGCCGCAGCATCGCCGAAGGACTCGGCAGCGATCCCGATCTGGTGGACCTGGCCGGGCTGGCGCACGACATCGGCCACCCGCCGTACGGGCACAACGGCGAACGCGCCCTCGACGAAGTGGCCCAGGATTGCGGTGGGTTCGAGGGCAACGCGCAGAACCTGCGCATTCTCACCGGACTCGAGCCGAAGATCCTCGATGCCGACGGTCGCAGCGTCGGGCTCAACCTGACCCGAGCCTCGCTCGATGCCGCCACCAAGTACCCCTGGATCCGACCAGCCCCGGGCGCGAAATTCGGTGCCTACGAAGACGACTCCGCCATTCTGGGTTGGGTGCGTGACGGCGCTCCGGACGAACACAAGTGCCTCGAAGCGCAGAGCATGGACTGGTCCGACGACGTGGCGTACTCGGTGCACGACGTCGAGGACGGTGTGATCGACGCTCGAATCGACCTGCGGGCGCTGTCCGATCCGATCGAGCGACGCGCCCTCGCAGAACTCGGCGTCTCCGAATTTCGCGGACTCGATGTCGACGAACTGATCGAGGCCGCGGATCGCCTGTCGAGGATGCCCGTCGTGGTCGCGGTCGGACGCTACGACGGAACTCTCGCCGCATCGGTGGCGCTCAAGCACATGACCAGTGAACTCGTCGGCCGCTTCGCCACCGCCGCCATCGAGGGCACGCACGAGAAGTACGGCACCGCGCCGTTGAGTCGCTACGACGCCGATCTCGTGGTGCCGTCGATCGTCGGCTCGGAGGTTGCGCTGCTCAAGACCATGGCCCTGCGGTACGTGATGTCCGACGCCGGACACAAGATCCGCCAGGAGCGTCAGCGCGATCGCATCCACCGCGTCGCCGAGTGGCTGATGCGCTCGGCTCCGGGCGAGCTGGACCCCATCCTGGTGCCCGCCTGGCAGCGGGCCGACAGCGATGCCGAACGGACCCGAGTGGTCGTCGACCAGATCGCGTCGTACACCGAGAGCCGACTCGAACTGATCGACAAGCGTTCGCTCGGAGCTCAGGCCAGCTGGGGCTGACCGCTCCGCGACCGAATGTGGGTAGGTCCGGATCGGGACTAGACTGCCCTTCGTGGCCGGCCGAATTCCTGAACGCGACATCGCCGCCATTCGCGAACGCACACGGATCGAAGACATAGTCGGCGATTACGTCTCTCTCAAGCGCGCGGGCGGCGACTCCATGAAGGGGTTGTGCCCCTTCCACGACGAGAAATCTCCGTCGTTCCATGTCCGACCCAACCACGGTCACTATCACTGCTTCGGCTGTGGCGAGGGCGGTGACGCCTACTCCTTCCTTCAGAAGATCGAGCACATCTCCTTCGTCGAGGCCGTCGAGCAATTGGCCGATCGGTTGAACTACTCGATCTCCTACGAGGGCGGCGGGCCGTCGGTTCAACGTGACCGCGGCACCCGAGCACGCCTGATCGCCGCGAACGCTGCCGCGCAGGAGTTCTACGCGGGCAGGCTCGGAGGTCCCGACGCCCAGACCGCGCGGGACTACCTCACCGAACGCAACTTCGACGGCCACGCCGCCCTGGCCTACGGCTGCGGATACGCGCCCGACGGCTGGGACACCCTCACCAAACACCTGCTGGGCAAGGGCTTCGAGGCCAAGGAAATAGTCGACGCGGGGCTGGCGACACCCGGTAAGCGGGGGACGCCGATCGATCGCTTCCGGCGTCGGCTGGTGTGGCCCATTCGCAGTCAGAGCGGCGACGTCATCGGCTTCGGCGCGCGCAAGCTGTTCGACGACGACACTATGCCGGGTAAGTACATCAACACCCCGGAAACGATGCTGTACAAGAAGTCTCAGGTGTTGTTCGGCCTCGATCTGGCGCGCAAGGAGATCGCGAAATCGCATCAGGCCGTCATCGTCGAGGGCTACACCGACGTGATGGCGATGCACCTGGCAGGCGTCAAGACTGCGGTGGCGTCCTGCGGAACCGCATTCGGCGAGGATCACCTGGCGATGCTGCGTCGATTGATGATGGACGACAGCTACTTTCGCGGCGAAGTGATCTACACCTTCGACGGCGACGAGGCCGGCCAGGCCGCCGCGATGAAGGCATTCGAGGGTGATCAGAAGATCGCCGGTCAGACGTTCGTCGCCGTCGCGCCGGACGGAATGGACCCGTGCGATCTGCGCCTGAAATCCGGCGACAACGCCGTTCGCGATCTCGTGGCCAGGCGCACCCCGATGTTCGCTTTCGTCGTCAAATCGCTGCTGCGAGAACATGATCTCGATACGCCTGAGGGGCGCGTCGAAGCATTGAAGCGAACCGTCCCCGTGGTCGCCCGCATCAAGGATGCGTCGCTGCGGGACGAGTACGCGCGGCAGCTCGCCGGCTGGACCGGGTGGGACGACACCGCGATGGTGCTCGCCCGCGTGCGCGACGAGGCGAAGAAGGGTGCCCGAGGCGACTCGAGTGGAAAACGCGTGCCGTTCGAGAAGCGTCAGGCAGCGCCCGCCGAAGCCCCCGCCGGGCCGCCGCGCCCCAATCCCACCGATCCGTCCCTGTGGCCGCAACGGGAAGCGCTCAAGGCGGTATTGCAGATGCCCGCGATGGCAGGAACGGTGTTCGATTCGCTCCCGCCGGAAAGCTTCCATCACCCGGCGTACGCGGCTGTGCGCGACGCAGTGGCCGCTGCCGGCGGCACCGCTGCCGGGCTGGGCGGAGGGGAGTGGGTCGACGCCGTGGCCAAACAGGCCAAGGACGCCGTTGTCGTGTCGTTGGTCACCGAGCTCGCCGTCGACCCGATGCGCGTGGCCGACGACGCCCTCACCCGCTACATCTCGGGCGTGCTCGCACGACTCCAGGAGGTATGGGTCGGCCAACAGGTGGCGGAACTCAAATCGAAACTGCAGCGCATGTCGCCGGTGGAGAAGCCCGACGACTACAACGCGCTGTTCGGCGACCTCATCGCCCTAGAGCAGTACCGCCGCAGTCTGCTCGAGCTCGCCGTCGGGAGTGTGGCCGAGGTCGGTTAGCGCCGCAGCTGATCGCGGGGAACGAAGACCTGGGTCTCGTCGTCGATCGGCTTCATCGGTTCCAGTCGTGGCTGGGTGTTCAGGGAATCGGACAGCTTCTGACGGCCGACCTCGATCGCCTTCTTGGTGGCCGGGCTCGACGCGACGGCGCTCGCCGTCTTGCGAATCTGCTCGTACCGGCCACGTCCCGCCTTGGCACCGAGTACGTAAGCAGCTCCGGCCGCCAGTACCAAACGAATCATCAGTAGGTCCTCCCATAGGGCGTGCGGCTGTTCTTCCATCTTGCCCGACGAACCTCGAGCAGGGCGATTTGGTACTCGGCAGAACCCGATTTGGTAGTAGCAAGGGGGTGTGCGCTATTGTTTCCAACGGCTCGCACGAGAGTGTGACGCCGCGAGGTAATCCCCCATAGCTCAATTGGCAGAGCATTCGACTGTTAATCGAAGGGTTCCTGGTTCGAGTCCAGGTGGGGGAGCTCAGAGCCCCCGTCCGGTCCATCCGGGCGGGGGCTTTCGACTGTCCCCGTCTGCAGCCAGCTCACCGGAACACCGGTCGCGAGTGCCCACGCGTTGAAGACCACCTTCCGAGGCGAGGTCTTGCCGCTCTCGGCGTTGGACACGCTCTGTCGAGAAATTCCGATGCGCTCCGCGAGTTCGGTCTGCTCGAGGCCTGCCTCTTCGCGCGCAATGCGCAGCCGGTGTCGCGGCTGAATCTCAGGAACCCGTCCCTGGTCATACACGGTTGTCATAGTTCGTAGCTTAGAACCACGTTCGTAACTTGGCAACAGGTACGAACCGTGTGTGTGACGGATAACAACACCTACGTCGATCAAACCGCCTATGACGTAATAGTTGACGTGTGCCAAGTTGCACGGTAGAACTTGACCTATGCCAAGTATCGAACACCTGCTAACCGTCGCTCAGGTGGCGGCTCGGCTCGGCATCACACGCCGCGCAGTCCAGCAGGCCATCGCGAGAAATGCGCTGGCCGCCCAGAAGCTCCCGACCAAAACCGGGGCCTACCTGATCGAGCCGGCCGAGGTCGATCGATACGACCAGGCGCGACGTCACGAAACGGCAGTCTCGTGATTGCCATGCAGCGCAAGCGATCTCCGCGCAGTCTCGCGCTGTGGCTGCTCGCGATCTGCGCAGCGGGCGCGGCCTCATGGGTGCTGATTCTGTGGGCGTTCATGCAGGTGGGTTCTGCGTTGAAGGTCTGGCTGTGAGCGCGCCGGAGCGGAACGACATGCGCTTCCTGCTGTCGCCGGACAAGAGAAGCCGCCGGTTGTTCAGGCCTGAAGCCAGCCAGGTGCAGGCTGGGATGCAAGACGAGATGGCACGTCGCGACGACGAACGTCAGCGTGCACAGGACGTTCGGGACGCGGCCCGGCTGGCGACGTTGTGGATGCGGGATGCGATCCGTGCGATCGAGGACCTGGACTACGTCGACCGTGTCGGCTTTCTCTCCGAGGGTATCGATCGTCTCGATGCCGTTGCGGCGGAACTGAATCAGAGACTGGACCGTCTGCAGTCGGCACTCCGCAGTGTGCTCGATTCGGCACCGAGCCGACCGCCTCACCTCGGCACCCTGCGGGGGCGCGAGTGCTCGAAGCAAGGGACTGTCGATCCGCTGGTCGTCGCGGCACTGGCATCCGCGGCCGTCTTCGGAGATATGTCCGGAAGCCAGCATGCCTTCGAGGAAACCGTCAGCACTTACGCGCGGATGGCCGAGGGTCTCTCTGGCAATGCCGCGCTGCGCATGGAGTCCGAGGTTCCGAAGCCTGGCCAGCATCTCAAGTACCGCCCGTCGGGGAAACCTGCCGGGCTGTCTGACCGTCACGGTGGCGCGCTGAATTCTACTGCGGCCCCTGACGGTTCAGGCCCCGGTGGTGGCGGCTGACCGGCCCCCCGGGTCGCCGCCACCACCGGTATCCACCTACCTCGACAGACAAGTAACGGGCCCCGCATTGCCCGCGAGGCCCGTCTACTCACCAGAAGAATCGAGTGAATCCTGATGAGCACCAGCAACAATACCCCCGACTGGCTGCAACAACTGGCCTCCGAAGTGCAGGCGGATGCGCAGCTCGCCTACGACCGGTACATCCCGGCCGCTGCGACACCGACCGACCGGCCCTCCGGTGTCGAGCTCCTCGTCCCGCACATCAACGAGGCAGGCAAGACGATCTACACGGTGTACCCGTGCCGGGTCGTGTACCGCGGTGAGGTCGACGGCCTGCACTTGTGGCAGGCCGTCAACGACCGCTGGATGAAACCCGGAGACAAACTGCGCGTCGCGTACCTGCCCCCGCACTCCGAGATCACCGGGCCACCGATCGCAGTGCCGGCGGTGGCGCATGGCTGACACCGCATGCGTCGGCGTCATCAACGGTCGCCGCGCAGTCCGAATGGTCCGAGAAGCGAAGCGAGCGCAGCTGATCGACAACGCCGAACTGATCCGGCGGGCAGCGAAGTCCGCCGTGGACCAGCTCGCCGAGACCGACGTCGACCGCGATCAGCACAAGATCATCACCCACATCGCGTACCAACTGAGCCTGCTCGAGGGTGTCCTCGAAAACGTAGCGGAGGCATGACATGTCCGACATGAAAGTGATCGTGTCCGAGGTGAACGCGAAGCGTGGCCTGGTCAACGAGCGGTACTTCATCCAGATCGATGCTGTCGACAAGCAGTCGGCACTCGGTAAGGCGGTCGTCGAGCAATCCCCGCAGGGCGGAGGCGATACACCGATCAGCGAGGTCACCGCCGACGCGCTCCCGAAGCACGTCCGAGACGCCCTGTACCTGTGGCTGGCATCGGTCGAGGTGATGGCGTCATGACCGACGAACGGATTGCCTACGTCCTGATCGCGGCCGCCGCTGTCTGCGGCTACTTCGCGATGCGTCTGATCTGCACCCTCGTGATCGCAGCTGGGTGGTACGTCTCATGAACC
>NZ_NPFV01000047.1:0-832 GCF_002259365.1 Rhodococcus sp. 14-2496-1d
ACCGACCCGAACTACTACGGCGCGCTCGCGCAGGCAGTGCTCAACGCACAGGCCGGGTGGTTCCTCGACATGCGAACTCGCGAATGGGTTCTGCGTGAAGACCTGTCCGAAGAACAGAAGGCGATGACCTGACCTTCCCGGTCCGGTCCGCCCCGCACTACGAAGGAGATCCGCCACCATGGCCGATACCGAGAACACCCAGCCCTCTGCCCAACCGATCGAAGAGTGGACCGACTCCGAGGGCCGCAGGCATTTCGCGGGCCGCGGCACGTTCGCCCATCAGGCCCGCGAAGCCGAGGAGGCGCTAGCCGCTCAGCAGAAGACGGCGAGTGAGCAGTCGTCCGAGAGCACGAGCGACACCGTCACCGACGTCGCAGCACCGCCCACCGAGGTCAAGACCGACGGTGACGCGGGCGCGACACCGGCCGAGCTGACCTCGACACCGGGCGGTCGCCCGGCCGGACCGCCGAAGGCCTCCGCACCCAAGTCGTCCTGATGTCAGCTCGCCTGACTGTCTATCCCGGGCAGGTGCGCGAGCAGGTCACTGCCACCACCATCGAAGGCCGCATCGCAATCGCGACGGAGATCGTCGACGAGGCGCGGGAGGTCGCACCGGTGGACACCGGCTACTTCGAGTCGGAGTTCCTGGTGGAGTACGAGGGGAGCCGGGTGTACGCGGTGAACGCTGCCGACGACGCGAGCTACATCGAGTACGGCACTCTCGATACTCCGCCGGCGGCAGTGATGACCGATGCGGCGCGATCGCACGGCAAGTACTCGGGTTGGACGCCGCGATGACACCGAAGGTACGGATTCCGTTCGCGCCCGGCGC
>NZ_NPFV01000035.1:0-820 GCF_002259365.1 Rhodococcus sp. 14-2496-1d
TACGCCTCTATGAGTGCGCCCATGAAGCCTGGTCATGGAGCTCCTATCGGTACGCCGGTGCCGGGTGATGCGTTGTTTGTGTTGGATTCCGGTTTGCGGCGGGTTCCGATCGGTGTGGTTGGTGAGTTGTATGTCGCGGGGCGGGGTGTGGCACGCGGTTATGTGCGACGGCCGGGCTTGACGGCATCGCGATTCGTCGCGTGTCCGCTCGGCCCTTTGGGTTCGCGGATGTATCGCACCGGCGATCTGGTTCGTTGGAATCACGACGGCGAGCTGGAGTATGTGGGTCGCTCTGACGATCAGGTGAAGATTCGTGGTTACCGCATCGAAATCGGTGAAGTGGAAGCAACACTCGCTGCCTTGACCGGAGTGGAGCGTGCGGCAGTGGTGGCCCGTGATACCGATACCGGCAAGCAGTTGATTGGCTACGTCGTACCTACCGAGGTGTCTGCGGGAATCGATGGTGGGGCGCTGCGCGAACGAGTTGCCGCGCGATTGCCTGCGTACATGGTTCCGGCCGTGGTGATGGTCATCGACGAGTTGCCGTTAACTGTCAACGGCAAGCTGGACAAATGGGCGTTGCCCGAGCCGCAATTCGCCAGCGGCGTTCACAGAGCGCCGTCATCTCCGGTTGAAGAAATTATCTCCGGCATTTTCACGAAGGTTCTCGACCTGCCGCGAGTCAGCGTGGACGACTCCTTCTTCGACCTGGGCGGCAACTCGCTCTCTGCGATGCGTGTCGTAGCCGCCGTGCAGGAAACCTTCGACTGTGAAATCAGCGTCCGTGCACTCATGGAAGCCCCCACCGTAGCGGGCCTGG